>JAZLFG010000099.1:0-12975 GCA_045615685.1 Faecousia sp. | reverse complement strand
CCCAGTATGAAGATTGTGAGATACAAAAAATGCAACTGAGTCGAATAGAAATTTTAAAGCGGCTGCAGGATCTTCTCCTGGCCGTCAGCGATCAAACAGGAAGCTTTACAGAGGATTCCATTCTGGCCACCGATCTGGCTTTGTCCTCCGTGGGGCTATTGTACCTGGTCATCGCCATTGAAGAGAGCTTCCAAATTCGCTTCCACAATGTCAGCCTCGGCGACTTTGTGCGGGTGGGAGATGTGGTGCGCTACATTGAGGCCGCCTGCCAGGAGGACACAAGGAAGGAGCAAACGCTATGAGAAAGATCCACAAGAAAAGTCAATTGGTGCTCTACGGCATTTCCGGCATTGGCTTGAATCTACTAAACCTGATGATGAACTCGTACCTTTGCAGCGCCCTGCTCATTGGCGGCTTTGGTGCGGCAGCGATTCCTTTTCAGACCTTCGCGCAGCGCGATTTGATTCTTCCCGCCGTGTGGGCGATCTTTGCGCTGGCGGCCAAGCTGATAGATGGGGTCATTGACATTCCCATGGCCTCCTTTACCGACCGGCTGCAATCCCGCTGGGGCAGGAGACGTCCGGCGATTGTGCTGGGCCTGGTTCCCACGCTCCTGGCCTATGTGCTGTTCCTGGTCATCCCGAATCCCAATGGCGCGAGCCTTCTGAATACGGTCTACTACGGTCTTGTGCTGTGCCTGTTCTACAGCGCCTACACCCTCACCATGGTCACCTACTATGCCACCTTCACGGAGATCGTGGACACCACCGATGCGCGAAACCTCCTGTCCAACGTGAAATCCGTGTGCGATATCGTCTACTTCCTCCTGGGCTATGTGGTCGTGCGGATGCTGCTGAATGGCCACAATATCCGCGTGGTGGCGCTTTTGGTGCTGCCTCTGGCGCTGACGATGCTCATTCCGCTCTTTCTGATCCGCGAGGACGCCACATTGGGCGCTTCGGCAGGCGGTCGGCGCGTCAGCCTCGTTCAGTCCCTGGGCTGCACCCTCAAGAATCGGGTGTTCCTCATTTGGATGGTGGTCTATTTCTTTATGAACCTGGGCGTCCAGCTATTTTTGGGGGGCATCAACGAGTATTTTTCCTTTGTGGGGCTCAACATGACCCTCATCATGGCCTCGGCCTTTAGCCCGGTGCCCTTTACGTTGATATTGTACAATCGGCTCCTGAAAAAGCGGGGCTTTGGCTATGCCTACCGCTATACGCTGATCCTCTTTGCGGTCGGCATGGGGAGCATGGGTCTCATCGGCCTGATGCCGCAGGGCACAGCGAAGATGGTGCTTGGCATTGTCAGCGGCCTGTTTGCCTCGCTTTCAATCGGCGCGGTCTTCGCGGTGACCTACGCCATCCCAGCAGAGCTTGCCGCCCGGGAGGAAAAGAGAACCGGCGTTTCGAACGCGGCGATGTACTTTGCCGTGCAGGGACTCTTTTCCGGAGCCGCCTCGGGCCTGGCCACCGGCGTCATCCTGACGGCGCTCAAGGGCTCGGAAGCAAATCCCACCGGAGCGATTCGCTATATGACCTTCATTTCGGCGGCAGCCAGCCTTGTGGCGCTGGCCATGACCTGCCTTCTGCCAAGCTCTCTGCTTCACCTTGGAAAACGAACCCAGGGAACAGACAGAAAATGAATGACTATATTTGAAAAGGAAAGAGGGGTGTAAGGGATCATTCTTTTTGTGGGGCTGATCCTCTCCGAAAATCGGGAAATTTTACGTATGTGACAAACCATTTTATGTGATAAGGAGGAACCATCATGTTTTGTAAGAAATGTGGCGCTGAGCTGGCAGCGGGCGAAAAATTCTGCCCGAGCTGTGGCGCAGAAAATGTCAGCTTTGCAGTGCCTGCGGAAAATCCCACGCCGATTCTCACCTGGGGCATCCTTGGCGTTGCCTTCGCTTGCTCCTTCTTCCTGAGCTTCCTGGGCATTATCTTCTCCGCGGTTGCCCTCAGCAAGGCCAAGAAGTATCTCGCCGCGAACGGCACCCTGCCCACGAAGGCCAAGGTCGGCAAGGGCCTCGGCATCGGCGGCCTCATCGGCGGCATTGTACTCACCGTGCTCTTCATCATCTACATCGCCGTCATTGCACTTGCTGCCACCTATATTGTCAGCAACGGCCTTTATTAAGAGATAACACAGGGGACGGTTCTCTGTACGCCGTGGGAACACAGGGGACGGTTCTCTGTGTCAAAGACACAGAGAACCGTCCCCTGTGTTGCAGCGTCCCCTGTGTTGCAGAGGTCCCCTGTGTTTTCGATTAATCGGTTGCTCCGGCGGTGATGGCTTCCAGGCGGTCAAAATAGCGTTCATGATAGGTTTTATAGCGCTGGTTATAGGTCTCGTCCCGGCCGGAATGGAGGAAGGAGATGTAGGCGTGGGAATTGGCGACGGTATCTGGCATGACGCGCACCACGGTGGCCACGCCCACGTTGGAGCAGGCGTCGGAGATGCGCTCCAGATCAGACAGCAGGTCGAGATAGCTTGAACCGATCTCTGCCGTGCATTTGCGCTGGCGCATCCGCGTCAGGTGGTTGTCGCGCAGTGCGCCCACCAGGTCGTCGATGACCTCCTCCATGGGCTCGATGCTCTGGGCTGCCTCCACATCGCGCTTTTCAAAGGTGTGCAGCGCCGCCTCCAGCACCTGCTCGGTCAGCTCCCGGAGCACGCCAAGCTCCCGGTAGGCGTCATCGGAGAAGCGGGCATTGCGCTCGTGCAGGTCGGCCGCGATCTTCGCAATGTCCTCCGCCCGGTCACCCAGGCGCTCAAACTCGGTGACGAGCTTATAGTACTGATCCAGAATCGCCACATGCTCCTTTGCCGTCAGATGCGGCGAGAGCTGCACCATATAGGTACTGACTCGGTCGGCCATTTGGTCAATCTGCGTCTCTTCCTCCAAGATGGCCTGATAGTCGGACTCCTGGAAGTGATTGAGCAAATCCATCGCCCTGCCAATGCCCTCTTTGGCCGAGGTCGCCATGGCCATGAGCACATCATAGCAGCTACGCAGGGCAAGCGCCGGCGTATTGAAGAAGGCGGGACTGAGCGCATTGAACAGCTCCGCACGGGGATTGGCCCGGCCGGCCTTGTCGCGGATGATGCGGTAGCTGAGCTTCTCATAGAGCGGCAGCAGGGGGAAAAGAACCACCGAACAGCCGATATTGAAGATGGTATTGGTATTGGCAATCTCGCCGGAATGCACGGTCATATCCCACAGCGAATCCAGGACGCCCACACGGTGCAGGATCTCCACCGTAAGCAAAACCAGGACGGATTCGCACAAATTGAACAGAATATTGACAATGCCCACCCGGCGAGCCTCAGGCTTTGCGCCGATGGAGCAGACGATGGCCGTGGTGACGCAGTCGCCCAGGTAGATGCCGACGATGACCGAATAGATGGCCTTGAACACCAATCCCCCGGACATGGACAGCGCCTGCAAAATGCCCACCGTTGCCGAGGAGCTCTGCAAAATAAAGGCCACCGTCGCACCTGAGAGATAGCCCAGGAAGGGATTGTCCCCAAGGCGGGAGAAGAGGGTGGCAAAAATGCCGGTCTCGGAGAGCGTATCGACCGCGCCGGTCATGTTGAGAAGGCCGGTGAACAGGCAGCCGAAGCCGATGGCAATCTTGCCAACGGTCGCCTGCTTCTTGGACTTAAAGGCCATAATCAGCACGATGCCCAGGATCAGCGCCACCGGTGCAAGGGTGGTGGGCTTGAAGATTTGCAGCCACGCGGTGCCGGAGCTGTCGATGTCTAAAAGGCGGATGATCTGGCCCGTGACGGTGGTGCCCACGTTGGCGCCGATGATGATGCCAAGCGACTGGTGCAGACTGATGATTCCCGCACCCACAAGGCCGGAGGTGATCACAATGGTAGCAGTGGAGGACTGGATGATGGCCGTGACGATGAGGCCGAGGAAGAAGGCTTTGACGGGGTTGTTGGTCACATGCTCCATCACCCGCTTGAGGGTGCCGGAGGAGCTTTCCTGCAGGCCGTCGCCCATCAGGCGCATTCCATAGAGGAACAGGGCCAGGCCGCCGAGCAGCGTGATCACGTTAAAAATATTCATAGGCTTCTCTTTCCTTTCGCCGTGGGTTCCGTAGCGCGAACGAACTGTTTACGGATTTTCAAAAATATTCCATAAACTCGCAGTCTATATTATATACAAATTATTCCATTTTTCAAGTATCTTTATAATAAATATACGCATCGCGCAAAGATATTACACTGTTCTTTGGTAATCTTTTTATTCACAATCTAATTTTACCAAAAACAAGGACGCCAGCCAACTCCTCATTGACTGGTGCCCTTGTTTTTTCGGCGCTATTTTGCAACGCGCCCCTGTGTTATCTTATTTTTTCAGCAGATCGCGGATTTCGGTGAGGAGCTTTTCTTCCTTGGTGGGCTCGGGAGGAGGCGCGGCCTCTTCCTTCTTCTTGCCGAACTCGCGCAGGCGGTTGACGCCCTTGACCATCAGGAACACCACGAGCGCCATGATGAGGAAGTTGATGACAGCGCTGATGAAATCGCCGAACAGCAGTTCATTTGCGACCTCCACGTCGTCCACAACCTTGGTGCCCAGGGTGAGCTTCCACTCGGAGAAATTTAATCCACCGGTGAAAATGGAAATAATTGGCATAATGATGTTGTTGGTCAGGGAATCCACCAGGCTTTTGAAGGCGCCGCCGATGATCACGCCGACGGCCAGATCAAACATGTTGCCCTGAATGGCGAATTCCTTGAATTCCTGGATAAAGCCCTTCTTTTTTTTCTTTGCCATAGATCGTTCTCCTTATTTTTCTATAATTTCCAGACCGCCCAAATACTTGCGCAGAACCTCCGGAACGACCACGGAGCCGTCTGCGCGCTGATTTTGCTCCACCATGGCGGGGAAAATGCGGGAGGTGGCAAGGCCGGAGCCGTTGAGGGTGTGGACAAACTCAGGCTTACCGGTGGCCTCCCGGCGGAAGCGGATGTTGCCGCGGCGGGCCTGATAGTCGCGTGCATTGGATACGGAGGAGACTTCTTTGTAACCGTTCATGGACGGGATCTGGATTTCAATGTCATAGGTGCGCGCCATCGAGGCGGAGCAGTCGCCGGCGGCCAGCTTCACGGTGCGGAAGTGGAAGCCCAGCCCCTTCACCAGATTTTCGGCCTTCGCTACCAGCTCGTCAAACGCCTCGTCGGACTTCTCCGGGAGGGTGTACTGGAACATCTCGATTTTATTGAACTGGTGACCGCGCACCATGCCGCGCTCGTCGGCCCGGTGGGAGCCAGCCTCACGGCGGAAGCAGGGGGTATAGGCAAAGAGCTTGTGGGGAAGCTCGGCTTCGCTCATGATCTCGTCGCGGTGGAGGGAGGCCAGGGCCGTCTCGGCGGTGGGCAGCATGAAGTGGAGCCGGTCGTCGGTGGGATTCTCGATTTTGTAGACCTCGTCGGCAAACTTTGGGAACTGTCCGGCTGTCTCGCCGCAGCGGTACTCCAGCATATGGGGCAGCATGACCATTTCGTAGCCGTCGGCCAGGTGGCAGTCCATAAAGTAGTTCAGCAGCGCCCATTCCAGCCGCGCACCCATGCCGCGATAGATCCAGAAGCCGGAGCCCGCGATATTCGCGCCGCGGGTGTAGTCGATCAGACCCAGGGAGGTGCAGAGGTCTACATGATGCTGGGGCTCGAAGTCAAACTGATGGGGCTCGCCGTAGTAGCGCAGGGGCTGATTGTTTTCCTTGCCGCCGGGAAGCAGGTCGGGATCGGGCAGGTTGGGCAGCGACAGCATGTCTGTGCGGTACTCGGCCTCTATGGCGTTTAAGCGGGCATCGTTCTCGGCGATCTCTGCCTTGAGCTCGCTCATCCGCTGGAAGACCGGCGCCACATCTGCCCCGGCCTTCTTTAGCTGGGGGATTTCCCGGGAAACCCGGTTTTGCTCGGCCTTCTTTGCCTCCGTGGAGGCAATCAGGCTGCGGCGCTCCACGTCCAGCTCCAAAATACGATCCACCAGCTCGTCGCAGTCCACTTCCTTGGCCCGGAAGGCGGCCTTAATGGCCTCGGGATTGTCCTTAATGCGTTTCATGTCAATCATATCAAATCACCTCATGTCGATTATTCGGCTTTTTTCAGAGCTTCATATTGCTTCAAAGCGGCCTCGGAGAGCTTTCCCTTCCGGGGCTCCAGCTCCTGCAGGGCTTGCCTGCACACGTCCTCGTCCTGGGTGTTCAGCGCCAGCAGGAGCAGGTCATAGGCCGCCTGCACCTCGGCGGTTGCCTGCGTCCGGCCCTCCAGCAGCGCACCCTGGCGGCTGGCGTCCACAGCTTCCTGATATTCCAGAATGGCAGCCTGGGCATTGGACAGCTCGTCGCCCAGCTTCTTGTTGTCCTCGGACAGGGTGCGGTTGGTTTCCTGCAGGTGCTCGGCGTTTTGCAGGGCGCTGGCGGAGGTGGCGTTGAGCTGGGTGATGGTGGATTGGGAATTGCATACCTGAATCAGGTAGGACAGCAGCACCAGCAAAAATGCCACCGCAAATAAGATCGCCATATATCGCAGCAGTGCCGTGCGCTTTTGCATACTCATAGGCTCTGCTGGCTTTTTGTTTTCTTCACGCATGAGTTCCTCCTATTTTGTGCAGCGCGTCCAAAAGCCGCTCTAAATCCTCCTGGTCGTAGTATTCCAGCTCGATGCGGCCCTTGCGCCGTCCGGCGACAATTTTTGCGCCCCGGCCAAGGCGTTGGGACAGTGCACGGGCGCATTCGGCGTAGTAGTCCACCTCGGAAGAATTGATCTCCTCTTCCTTTGCATTCTGGGTCAGCCGCTTGCAAAGGGCCTCCGTCTGCCGGACGGACAGGCCCAGATTTTGCACCTTCTGGGCGGCGTTCATCTGTAGCTTTGCCCCCGGCAGCGCCACAATGGTACGGGCATGGCCTGCCGACAGTGCACCGCTCTCCACCAGGGCCAGTACCTCCGGGCATAGCTGCAAAAGCCGCAGGCTGTTGGCCACGGCGGGACGGGACTTCCCCACCCGCTCGGCGGCCTTTTCCTGGCTCAGGCCGTATTCGTCCATGAGGATGCGGTAGCCCTTGGCTTCCTCGATGGGGTTTAGATCCTCCCGCTGGAGGTTTTCGATCAGCGCCAGCTCCATCACCTTCCGGTCATCGGCCTCGATGACCAGCACGGGCACCTCCGTTAGCCCCGCCAGCCGTGCGGCACGCCAGCGGCGCTCGCCTGCAATGATCTGGAAATATCCGCCGGGCAGCTCCCGGACAGTCAGCGGCTGAATGATGCCGTGGGCGGTGATGGAATCGGCCAGGGCCTGCAGGGCCTCGGGATCAAAGCTGTGCCTGGGCTGATCGGGATTCGGCTCCACCCGGTGGATGGAAACCTTCTGCACCCCGGCAGCGCTGTGCTCCGGGGGCGCGTCAAAGTCGCCCAGCAGAGCGCCGAGTCCTTTTCCTAGTCCTTTTGCCATACTATGGCCTCCTGCTATTTAAAATCTCCCGCGCCACCTGTGCATAGGCCTTCGCGCCGCGGCTATGGCGGTCGTAAGCCCGGATGGGCTTACCGTGGCTGGGGGCCTCGGCAATGCGGACGTTGCGCGGGATTTCGTTTGCAAATACCTTGCCGGGGAAGTGGCGGCGCACCTCCTGGGCCACCTGAAGCGAGAAGTTGGTTCTCGCGTCGAACATGGTCAGGAGCACGCCGAAGATGGAAAGCCCCGGATTCAGGCGGGATTTTACCGCCCGCAGGGTACCCATCAGGTCGGACAGACCCTCCAGGGCGTAGTATTCGCACTGCACCGGCACCAGAATGCTGCTGGCGGCGCACAGGCCGTTGAGGGTCAGCAGCTCCAGAGAGGGCGGGCAGTCGATGAAAATATAGTCATAGTCCGGGACAAGGGGCGAAAGCGCCTGCTTCAGGACAAATTCCCGATCCTCCACCTCTGCCAGCTCCACCCCGGCCCCTGCCAGGGCGCTGGAGGAGGGCAGAAGATCGCCATAGGGCGTCGGGCACAGCACCTCTCCGACGCTGCGCTCCCCGGTGAGCACGTGGTAGATGGAGCTTTTGCATTCGCGCTTGTCCACGCCCATGCCGGAGGTGGCGTTGGCCTGCGGATCGAAGTCGCACAGCAGCACGCGGGCGCCCGCCGCATGGAGGCTGGCGGTCAGATTGATTGCGGTGGTGGTCTTCCCCACGCCGCCCTTCTGGTTCACGATGGCAACAATCTCCCCCATGGCGCACCTCCAAAATATCGAGCACAGATTGCTTTCCCGGCTATTATAGCACATATTTTTTTGTTTTCAATCGAAAATACAGTTTTTGTTTCACGTGAAACAAGCACGAACCAAAAAGACGTTTGATCCGCCAATGTTTCACGTGAAACAAGACCGCTAAAATCTCGCCCCCATGCAATTTGCACGGGGGCGGCGCATATCATTAATAAGCCAGCTTTTCGGTGAGCCAGGCCTTTAGTTCGGTAATGGGGATGCGAACCTGCTCCATGGTGTCGCGGTCGCGGATGGTGACGGAATTGTCGGCCTCAATGCCCTTGTCGGGGTCGCCGATGGTCTCGAAGTCCACGGTGATGCAGTAGGGGGTGCCAATTTCGTCCTCGCGGCGGTAGCGCTTGCCGATGGAACCGGCGTCGTCGAAGTCCACCATGAAGTCCTTCTGGAGCATGTGGTAGATTTCCTCGGCCTTGGGGCTGAGCTTCTTGCTCAGGGGCAGCACGGCGGCCTTGTAGGGCGCCAGCGCCGGATGCAGGTGCATGACCACGCGAATGTCGTCGTTGCCGTTCTTGTCCTGGCCGACGACCTCTTCGTCGTAGGCCTCCACCAGGAAGGCCAGCACCACACGGTCGGCGCCCAGAGATGGCTCGATGACGTAGGGGATATAGTGCCGGTTCTTCGCCTGATCGAAGTAGGACATATCCACGCCGGAGGTGTTCTGGTGCTGGGTCAGGTCGTAGTCGGTGCGGTCGGCCACGCCCCAAAGCTCGCCCCAGCCGAAGGGGAATAGGAACTCGAAGTCCGTGGTGGCCTTGGAGTAGAAGCACAGCTCCTCGGGGGAGTGATCCCGGAGGCGGAGGTTCTCCTCGCGCATACGCAGGCCCAGGAGCCAGTCCCGGCAGAAGCTGCGCCAGTATTCGAACCATTCCAGATCGGTGCCCGGCTCGCAGAAGAATTCCAGCTCCATCTGCTCGAATTCGCGGGTACGGAAGGTGAAGTTGCCGGGGGTGATCTCGTTGCGGAAGGACTTGCCCACCTGGCATACGCCAAAGGGCAGCTTGCGGCGGGTGGTGCGCTGGATATTATTGAAGTTAACGAAGATGCCCTGGGCGGTTTCGGGGCGGAGGTAGACGGTGTTCTTTGCGTCCTCGGTGACGCCCTGGAAGGTTTTGAACATCAGGTTGAACTGACGGATATCGGTGAAATTGTGCTTGCCGCAGGAGGGGCAGGGGATCTGGTGCTCCTCCACAAAGGCGGCCATCTCGGCCTGGGAGAAGGCATCGATGGGCTTTTCAAGGGGAAGGCCGGCGTCGTTGCAGAATTCCTCGATGAGCTTGTCTGCGCGGAAGCGCTCCTTGCACTCCTTGCAATCCATGAGGGGGTCGGAGAAGCCGCCCAGGTGTCCGGAGGCTACCCAGGTCTGGGGGTTCATCAGGATGGCGGAATCCTGGCCGACGTTGTAGGGATTTTCCTGAACGAATTTCTTCCACCAGGCTTTTTTGACGTTGTTTTTCAGCTCGACGCCGAGGGGGCCGTAGTCCCAGGTATTGGCCAGGCCGCCGTAGATCTCGGAGCCTGCGAAGATAAAGCCGCGACCCTTGCACAGCGCGACAATCTTATCCATGGTCTTCTCGGTATTTTTCATCATATGCACATCCTCCAAACATGCTGTGGGCATTGATACGCCGTTGGTACCACACATTATACAGAAGCCTCGGCAAAAAATCAACCAAAAGCGAAAGGATTCTCAGAATTTTCGCAATATTACGGCCTCAGGCCGCCAAAAAAGTGGCTACGGCTTGGATGATTGAATCATAGCGACTTTTTAACGCGCCGCTAACCGGCGGTTTTTGGGATGTGAATGGTCAGAATGATCTCCCGTTCGTCCTCCTCGCGGCGGCTGGCGGCGGCGATTCCGGCGCTTTTCATCCGCTGGACGCTCTGGTCGATGGAGTCCAGGAGCTGGCGAACGTCCCTGGCAGGGGGACATTGCCGAAGCGGACGGGTGTGGAGCAAGGTTTCGATGTACTCTTCGGTGGCGGCCACGGTCAGGCCTCGGCGGGCAATGACGGAGATGGCGTCCAGCCGGGCGGATTCGGTGGGCAGGCGAAGAAGGGCCCGGGCATGGCGTTCGGAGAGCTTGGACTCGCGCAGCGCGTCCCGCACCGGCTGGGTGTGGCGCAAAAGCCGCAGCTTGTTGGCCACAGCGCTCTGGCTTTTGCCGATGCGAAGGGCGGCCTGCTCCTGGGACAGGCCGTAGAGCCGCATCAGCCGGGCCAGCGCCTCCGCTTCCTCGATGTAGTCCAAATCCCGGCGCTGAAGATTTTCAATCAGGGCAATCATGCCCGACTGCGCCTCATCCAGGGACATGAGAATGCACGGCACCTGGCTAAGCCCCGCCAGCTTAGCCGCCCGAAGCCGCCGCTCGCCCGCGACCAGCTCATACCCGCCCGGCTGACGGCGCACCGTGAGGGGCTGAATGACGCCATAGTTGACAATGCTCTGTGCCAGCTCCTGCAGGCCGTTTTCCTCAAACACCCGCCTCGGCTGCGAAGGGTTCGGCGCAATCGACCCCACCGGAAGCTGAATGACCCGATTGGATTCCATCAGGCTGCGATCTTGAATTTTAGACAAGTATGTATCCTCCTTTGTGCAGTGTTGCCCCTCTATTATGCCTTGCGGGAAATAAAAAATCGCACGATTTATTGCAATTATTTTGAAAATATGGTAGGATATTTTTGAAGAAATCGGGAGAAAACCAAAAAAAAGAAAAAATTGAATACTTGGGCAGAGGACCTGCCCCGAATGGAAAGGAAAATCGCATGATAAAGACCTTTTGCGGAAAAAATTGCGACGATTGCCCACAAAGGCAGGAGTGCGCCGGGTGCAATACCGGGCAGAAGAGTGCGGAGGCGCTCTTTGGATGTCCCGTTGCCAAATGCTGTCTCAAAAACAAAGGAAGAATGAGCTGTGACCCTTGCAGTGAAAAAGAATACTGCGTGACGCTGCGCCGATATGCCCAGTCGCCTGCGGAATGGGTCGATCGGAACGCCTCGCTCTTTGCGCCCCTTTTGTGGACGCTGTTCTGGCTGGCGGTGGCGAATTGTACCATTGGCTTTTTCCTTAATGATACGATTTTCCCGTTGCCGGACTGGCCTGTGCTGCTGGGAACGGTGTTGGATATCCTTTACCAGGTGGCACGCGGATGGATTCTGCTAAAGCTGTCGCATAGGGAACGGTACTTTTCCCTTGCCGGACGGTGCGGCCTTTGGGCTGCCGGGCTGCAGATTTTCAGCGAGCTGCTTGCGCGGGATAACGGGAGGGAGACCATTGCTTTTGCGATTATTTACATTGCGGTAAGTCTTCTGCAAATGATCATGCAGCTTGTGAGCGTGGGGCATGAGTTCCGGGGGTACGCCTCGATCCTGCAGGATTTAGACGAGTCGCTTTCGCAGAAGTGGTTAAAGCTTCGAACGTGGTACATTGGCTTTATGGTTGCCCTGTTTGTTTTCATGGTTTGCGCGCTGTCTGTGCCACTCTTTGTCGGGATGATGCAGGCGACCGTATTCAGTATGCTTATCGTCGACATTGTGGAATACGTTTATCTTTATGAAACGGCGAAGCTTTTCCGGTGGTATTGGTGCTAACACCGGCCTCTCCCATGCGCAGGGCAAAAAATTTCAATTTTTTGTGAAAAAACCCTTGCAAAATGGGAATACTTTCAATATAATATATTCTGCTGTGCTATGCACAGACATTACGAAACCACACACCCGCAGATCTTTTCGCTGCAGTGCCGCCCGGCGGTCGGCGGAGGAAATGACGCGGGTGGAGGTACAACAAAAAGGAGAATTTTAAAATGGCAGTTGTATCTATGAAGCAGTTGCTCGAAGCCGGCGTGCACTTCGGTCACCAGACCCGCCGCTGGAACCCCAAGATGGCCCAGTACATCTACACGGAGAGAAACGGGATCTATATCATCGACCTGCAGAAGACCGTGAAGAAGTTAGAGGAGGCCTATTCCTTCGTCCGTGAGCTGGCCGCCAACGGCGAGTCCATTCTCTTCGTCGGCACCAAGAAGCAGGCCCAGGACGCCATCAAGGAAGAATCCGAGAAGGTCGGCCAGTTCTACGTCAACGCCAGATGGCTCGGCGGTATGCTGACCAACTTCAAGACCATGCGCACCCGCATCGACCGCCTTGCCCAGCTTCGCAAGATGGAAGAGGACGGCACCTTTGCCATGCTTCCCAAGAAGGAAGTCATCAAGCACCAGGGCGAGATCGCCAAGCTCGAAAAGTATCTCGGCGGCGTCAAGGAAATGAAGCGGCTTCCCGGCGCTCTGTTCGTCGTGGATCCCCGCAAGGAAAGAAACGCCATCGCCGAGGCCCGCAAGCTCCACATCCCCATTGTCGCCATCGTTGACACCAACTGCGACCCCGATGAGGTGGACTATGTGATCCCCGGCAACGATGACGCCATCCGCGCCATCCGCCTGATCGCCGCCACCATGGCCAACGCCGTCACCGAAGGCCGCCAGGGCGAAGTGCTCACCGATCCCGCCGCCGAGGCCGCTCCCGCTGCGGAGGCCCCCGCTGTAGAATAATCAGCGTGTCAAAAAAGTCTTTTTGACACGCTGAGGCGTGTTTCAAAACTTTGAAAAAGTTTTGAAAAACGGTTTGATTGAACGCGAAGGGCGGGCCTTGCCCCCCTTCACTCTTCCCCCTGCGACTCAGTCATCCAGGCT
>JAZLFG010000098.1:0-16400 GCA_045615685.1 Faecousia sp. | reverse complement strand
AAAAATCGGCCATGACTTTAAAACTCTGGTATTTCCCCAGTATCAGGAGCCGTCCTCTGCCCTCATCCGCATGTATCTGGGCGGTGAATTCGGCGCGAATCCTTCCGACGTCAACGCCTACGCCGCTTCCATGTTTTATGCAGTGGATCGCTATGCTTCCTACAAGAAAATCTGGGGACAATACTATGAGGCCGGTGGGCTCGTGGTCTGCGACCGGTACACCACCTCCAACGCGGTGCACCAGGCGAGCAAGGTGCCTCCGGCGCAGCGGAAGGCCTTCTTTCGCTGGCTCTATGAGACGGAATTTGACCTTCTCGGCCTGCCAAAGCCCGACCTGGTCATCTATCTCGACGCACCCATCTCCCTGACAGAGGCCATGATGCGCAGCAGAGAGAAAAAAACAAATACCACCGCCGACATCCACGAAAAGGATCTAACTTATCTTCGCATCTGCCGGTGCACCGGCAAGGAGGCGGCGGAATATTATGGCTGGCAGGTAATCAACTGTGCAGCCAACAGTGCAATGCGCACGAAGGAAGAGATTCACGAAGAAGTATATCACTTAACAGCAAAATGCATGGAGGGATAAATCGTGGTTTACATTCTTTTGGGCAATGGATTTGAAGAAACCGAGGCCATTGCACCCTGCGATATTCTGCGAAGAGCCGGTATCGAGGTGCAGCTCGTGGGCCTGAACGGACACGAGATCTGTGGCGGTCACAGTATCTGCGTCAAAGCGGACATTACAGCGGATCAAATGCAGATGGAGAAAATGGAAATGATTGTCTTGCCCGGTGGCATGGGCGGCGTTGCCTCCATTCGGGCAAGCAAGAAGGCTTTGGAAGCCGTACAATATGCTTGGGAAAATGGCCGTTTTGTTGCTGCTATCTGCGCAGCGCCCACGGTGCTTGCAGAGCTTGGCATCACCGACGGTCGAAGGGCCACCTGCTACCCCGGCTTGGAGAAGCATATGGGAAACGCCAACATGCAAAGCGGCGTCCCCACCGTCACAGACGGGAAGCTTCTCACCGGCGCAGGCCCCGGTACGGCTCTGGATTTTGGTTTGCTCCTTGTGAAAGCCCTGCGTGGCGAGGAATGCGCAAATGACGTCTATGATGGGCTGGTCTATCGTCTCGCCCATCCCGGCAGTTAAAGGAGATCCCATGGCAAATCACCATCATCCCAATTCCAACCGCAGCAGCGAGGAAGACATCGACGCCATGATCCGGCAGACAAAAATGGAAATCAGCGCCCTCAATGACGACGCCTTTTCCGAGCTGGAGCAAAGTGAGCTGAACGCCGAAGTGCGCGACACATTTGATGAATACTTCGATCGTGCGCTGGAGGAGGAATCCGCCCAGCAAGCGCCTGCGCCGAAATCCGACAAGCAGCCGGAAAAGAAGCGCCGCAGGCCGAGCTTCTTCCAGCGCCGGAGAGAGCGCCGCCGCCACAAGCGAAAGGACTCTCTGGCCTTGTCCATCTTCGGCAATGTGATCTATTTTGCCCTGGTGGCAGCTGTGGCCATCATGCTCGCCAAATTTGCCTGGCTGTGCGCGGACGATGTGTTGGCGCTGACAAAACAGGACAGCATGACCAGCGTAACCATTCGTGAGGGCGACAATTTGAACAAAATCACTGAAAAGCTCTATGATGCGGGTCTGATCAACTATCCCTGGCTCTTCCGCATCTACGGCAAGTACTCCCATGTAGAGGATAAGGTCATCCCCGGCGTGTATGAGCTCAACACCCTGTTTGATTACCATGCACTGGTCAACGAAATGCAGGGCTCCTATAACCGCATGACCACCACCGTCACCATCATCGAGGGCAAAACCTCTATGGAAATTTTCGAGACTCTGGAGGAGGCGGGCGTTTGCAGCGCCCACTCCCTCGCGGAGGCGGCTGCCCAGGCGGAATTTGACTATGACTTCCTCTCTGAGCTGGAGTATGGCAGCCCCTACCGGCTCGACGGCTACCTGTTCCCCGACACCTACGAGTTCTATCTGTCCGATGACGCGGAGAACGTGCTGAATAAATTCCTGTCGAATTTCAAGTCCCGAATCGACGAAACACTGTTGGCCCGCGTCTCCACCTCCGGCTACAGTCTGCGGGAAATTCTGACCGTCGCCTCCATCATCCAGGAGGAGGCTGCCGCGCCGGAGGAGGAGAAAACCATCGCCTCCATCATCTATAACCGCCTCAATAGCGAAAGCCTACAGCGGCTGCAGATGGACTCCACCGTCTTCTACGCTGCCGAGCTGATGGGTGAGAGCTTTGATACCGAGTTGGACAGCCCCTATAACACCTATGTCTACCCCGGCATTCCCGCCGGGCCGATCGACAACCCCGGCCTTGCCGCCATTGAAGCCGCGCTCTACCCGGAAGACACAAATTATTACTTCTTCGCCTACGGTAAGGACGGCGTCAGCCACTTCTATAAGGATTGGGACAGCTTCGAGGCCTTCCTGGCCAGCGACGATTATGTGGGATAATGCCATGACGAAAAAAAAGCCTGAGCTTCTTGCCCCCGCCGGAGATATGGAGCGGCTCTACATGGCAGTGCGCTACGGCGCGGATGCGGTGTACCTGGCCGGTACCAGCTTCGGAATGCGCTCCTTTGCCGGAAATTTTACCGTGGACGAGCTTCCGGAGGCCATTTCCTTCGCCCGCCGCCACGGCGTCCGCACCCATGTCACAGTAAACACCATGGCGCGAAACGGAGAAATCTCTCGCCTTCCCGACCATCTGGCACAGCTGGACGAGCTGGGCGTGGACGCACTCATCGTAGCCGACCTGGGCGCCTTTCGCCTGGCCCAACGCTATGCACCCCACTGCGAGCTCCATATGTCCACCCAGGTCTCCATTGCAAATTATGAGAGCGCAAAAGCCTGGTTTGACCTTGGCGCAAAAAGGGTCGTGCTGGCAAGAGAGCTCTGCCTCGACGAAATTCGGGAGATTCGCTGCAAAACGCCAAAGGAGCTGGAGCTTGAAGTGTTCGCCCACGGAGCCATGTGCGTGTCCTACTCCGGGCGGTGCCTGCTGTCCAACTATATGACCGGGCGGGACTCCAACCGTGGCGCCTGCGCCCAGCCCTGCCGCTACCAGTATGCCCTGATGGAGGAAAAGCGGCCGGGGGAATACTTTCCGGTCTTTGAAGACGAGCAGGGCACCTACATTATGAACAGCCGGGATATGTGCATGATCGACCATTTAGATGACCTGATTGACGCAGGAGTGGATTGCCTGAAAATCGAAGGCCGGGCAAAATCCGCCTACTATGCCGCCATCGTCACAGGCGCCTACCGCCATGTGCTCGATGCGGTGGCAGAGGGGCGGCCGATCGACCCGGTATGGCGGAACGAGGTGGAAAAGGTCTCCCACCGCCACTACTCCACTGGCTTTTTCTACGGTGCGCCCGGGCAGTACTACGAAAATTCGCGCTATATTCGAGATTGTCAGGTCTGCGCCATCGTCACCGGTTGCACCCCGGAGGGTCTTGCGGAGATGAGTCTGCGCAACAAATTCTCGGCCGGTGATTGCCTGGAGCTCGTGGGGCCCGACCTGAAGCCCTTCGCGCTGATTGCTCCGGAAATGACGCTGCCGGACGGTACCGCGCTGTCAGAGCCGAGAACTCCCCAAATGCTGTTTCATATGCAGCTCCCCCAGGCCGTGCCTGCCTACTCTATCCTGCGAAGGAACGTGGATTTATCCCCAAAATAGTTGTCACGTGAGCGCCTATCCTGGGGCTGTAGCTACTGTGTGTAAATTTTATTCAAAAAAACGAGCCCGGAACGCAGAATCTTTTGCTGCATTCCGGGCTCTTGTATCCATTTTATTACTCGATCATTAGTCTACGGGAGGTGAGCTCCTTCTTTTGCTGCTTCGGCAGGGTCAGGCGGAGGACGCCATCGCGGTAGGCGGCACTGATCTTCGAAGTGTCGATACCGGCAGTGTCGAAGCTGCGGGCATAGGCGCCATAGGAGCGCTCACAGCGGACATAATTGCCCTTCCTGTCCTTGTGCTCATAGTCGGAGTGGCGCTCTGCGGAGATGGTCAGGCTTCCCTCGTCCAGGTCTACATGGATATCGTCCTTGTCAAAGCCCGGAAGATCGGCTTCCAGAAGATAGTTGTCCCCTTCGTCACGAATGTCGGTGCGGAATTCACCGGGGCCTCGTTCGGAGAAGAAGGCACGCTCCAGATCCTCAAAGCCACGGAAGGGATTGAATGTGGATACATCATGGATTCTGCGGGTATAGGGTACTAACATGTTCATTACCTCCAATTTGCTTGAATGGAACAATATTTTGTTCCTCTTTTCAATTATGATCCTATACCCAGAGTATGAACATTTTTGGCGGTTTTTATGAACAGTTTTTTAATTTTTAGCACTCTCGCGCTTTGAGTGCTAATCCAAAATCATTGCCTTATCCACCCAGCCGAAAAGAATTATTTTTTCTGAATTGCAGATAGCCCTCCAGGATCAGGCTTGCGGCGACAGCGTCCACGGTGTTCTTCCGCTTTTTCCCATGGTAATTGTGCTCGGACAGAATCTGGTGCGCCTCGATGGTGGTGCGGCGCTCGTCCCACAATCGCACAGGCATAGACGTCTTCTCAGAAAGCTTTTCAGAAAACTCCCGGTAGAGCTGCGCTCTTGGTCCCTCCGTGCCATTCATGTTCCGGGGAAAACCCATCACCAGCTCCCCTACCTCATGCTCACGGATGATGCGGCAAAGCTCGTCGAGAGTCTTATCGGCGTTCCAGCTATGGATCACCGTGGTGGTACCCACAATGCTGCCCGTCAAGTCCGAAATAGCCACGCCGGTGCGGGCGTCGCCGTAGTCAATGGCCATAATTCTCATGCGGTGTCCTCCATTGAGTTTCTTCTTTCATATCATACCACATTCCATAAAATATGGGAAGTTTTTTTGAAAATTGTCCATTTTTTTGTTGACCGGCGGACAGGTTTATGGTAGAATGATTCTACCTGTGAAAAGAGGGCTTATTTTTGTGCGCTTTTTTCAGCTTCGGAGGGCCGCCATTGTAGTTTGGGCAGCCGCTAAATTTCTGATAGCCGAAGTGATACAGGGAGGCAATTTTTTAAGGAGGTGCCGTTCATGCGCGTAAAAGTCACACTCAGATGCTCTGAATGCAAGCAAAGAAACTACAACACCATGAAGAACAAGAAGAACGATCCCGACCGCCTCGAAATGAAGAAGTACTGCAGATTCTGCAGAAAGCACACACTTCATACCGAGACCAAGTAAGCAGTATGTAAAGGAAAGGGTAAAACAAATGGCAGAAGCGAACAAAAAGGAAAATTGGTTTGTCCGTACCTGGGGCAAGATCCGCAAGTATCTGCGTGAGACCAAGAGTGAGCTCAAGAAGGTCGTCTACCCCTCCTCCAAGCAGGTCATCAATAATACGCTTATTGTGCTCCTGTGCGTGCTGATCGTTGGTATTTTCGTTTGGGTCTTTGATGGCGTCGCAACCTTCGCCATACAAGGTCTGATTTCCCTGGTCAAGGGTGGTTAAGGCATCATGGCGGAAGCGGCTAAATGGTATGTTGTCCATACCTATTCCGGCTATGAAAACAAGGTAAAAAATACCATCGAAACTACGGTCAAAACTCGGCATCTTGAGGATGTCATTCACATCGTATCTATTCCCCTGGAGACCGTGACCGAAATCTCGGACAACGGCCCCAAAACCGTGGAGCGTAAGGTGTTCCCCGGCTACGTCCTCGTAAAAATGATCATGAGTGACGATAGCTGGTACATCATCAAGAATATCCGCGGTGTCACCGGCTTTGTCGGCTCGGGCGGCAAGCCCACAGCCCTCACCGAGGAAGAGGTGCTGGCCCTTGGCATGGAGAAGCGCGAGATTATCGTGCCCTACACCATCGGCGATTCCGTCACCATTACCGACGGCCCCTTCACTTCCTTCACCGGCGTGGTGGACGCCATCGACGTGGATGACAATTCCGTCCGCGTTATCGTGCCTCTGTTCGGCAGAGATACCCCCATTGAGCTGGAGCTCGATGAGGTGGAGCCGGTTTCCGACTAATCGGATCGTTCCAAGCAGAACGTGGGAGGGGTTATGCCCCGCCAAAAATACGCATTTTGCGTATCACCACATTTTATCAGGAGGTGCTCTTCAATGGCACAGAAAGTTACAGGTTATATCAAACTGCAGATTCCCGCAGCCAAAGCGACTGCTTCTCCCCCTGTTGGCCCGGCTCTCGGCCAGCACGGTGTGAATATTTCCCAGTTCATTAAAGAATTCAACGAGCGTACCAAGGACCAGGCAGGCTTTAAGATCCCCGTCGTCATCACGGTCTACGCCGATCGCAGCTTCTCCTTCGTCACCAATACGCCCCCCGCCCCCATGCTGATCCTCAAGGCCGCCGGCCTCGACAAGGGCTCCGGCGTCCCCAATAAGACCAAGGTTGGCTCCATCACTCAGGCGCAGGTCAAGGAAATTGCCGAGAGAAAGATGCCCGATCTCACCGCCGCTTCCATCGAAGCCGCCATGAGCATGATCGCCGGCACCGCTCGCTCCATGGGCATTACCGTTACCGACTGATTTTCCGTTTGCCGAGGTCGCACGGCTTACGCCTGACCTCAAAAATGTGGGAGGATTATTCCGCATCACCACTTTAAGGAGGATATAACATTGTTTAGAGGTAAGAAATATAAAGATAGTGCAAAGCAGATTGACCGCTCTGTACAATATGAAGTCGCAGACGCGCTTGCGCTGGTGTGCAAGACCGCATCCGCAAAATTTGACGAGACCGTGGAAATCCACGTGAAGCTGGGCGTTGACTCCCGTCACGCCGACCAGCAGGTGCGTGGCGCCATCGTCCTGCCCAACGGCACCGGTAAGACCCGCAAGGTTCTGGTCTTCGCCAAGGACGCCAAGGCCGATGACGCCAAGGCAGCCGGCGCAGATTATGTCGGCGGCATGGATCTGGTGGAAAAGATCACCAAGGAAAACTGGTTCGACTTCGACGTGGTCGTTGCCTCTCCCGACATGATGGGTATCGTTGGCCGTCTTGGTAAGGTGCTCGGCCCCAAGGGTTTAATGCCCTCCCCCAAGGCCGGTACCGTGACCCCCACCGTCGCCCAGGCCGTCAAGGAAGTCAAGGCCGGGAAGATCGAGTACCGCCTCGACAAGACCAATATCATCCACTGCCCCATCGGCAAGGTCTCCTTCGGCGCGGAAAAGCTGGTTGAGAACATGGACGCACTTATGGGCGCCATCATCAAGGCCAAGCCCGCCGCCGCCAAGGGTCAGTACGTCCGCTCCTGTGTCGTCGCCTCCACCATGGGCCCCGGCATTAAGGTCAACGCCAACAAGTATTAATCCCAAAAATTTTACAATATAGCAAAAAGTGCTTGACTTCTCAGGCACTTTTTGCTATTATAGTAAGGCTGCCAAAGACAGCAGGAGGCTTTTGCCACAACAGGGTCTTCCCTTCCTGCCGAGGTTACACAATGTACCCACAGTTTCTGTGTCCTCATGTGCTTTGGCATGAGGACATTTATTTTTTCGGAGGTGACATCACTTTATGCCCAATGCAAAGGTTCTCGAAAGCAAGAAGGCAATTGTCGATGCTCTGACCGATAAGCTGCAGAACGCAAGCTCTGCCGTGTTTGTCGATTACAGAGGCATCACTGTCGCACAGGATACCGAGCTCCGTAAAAAGTTCCGTGAAGCAGATGTGGAATACACCGTCGTCAAGAATACCCTGACTCGTTTCGCCGCCAACAATGCCGGCTACAACCAGTTCGATGAGATTCTCAACGGCACCACCTCCATGGCCTGCACCACCGGCGACCCCATTGCGCCCGCTCGTATTGTGTGTGAATTTGCCAAGAAGAACAAGAACATTCTCAAGATCAAAGGCGGCTTCGTAGAAGGCACCGTCATGAGCGTGGATCAGCTCATGGGCTTCGGCGAGCTGCCCTCCAAGGACGCCCTCGTTGCGCAGGTCCTTGGTACCTTCCTTGCCCCCATCTCCTCTCTGGCCTTCGTACTCAGCCAGATCTGCGAGCAGAAGGGCGGCGCTCCCGCTGGCGAAGCTCCGGCAGAAGCCTAATTCATTCTATATCTATTTTGAACAATATCATTTAGGAGGATATTACAATGTCTGAAAAAATTGCTGCTCTGATCGAAGAAGTAAAGGCTCTGACCGTTGTGGAACTGGCTGAGCTCGTTCATGCGCTCGAAGAAACCTTCGGCGTTTCCGCTGCCGCTGCCGCTGTTGCCGCTCCCGCTGCCGGTGGTGCTGCAGAAGTCGAAGAAAAGACCGAATTCGACGTCATCCTGAAGGACGTTGGCGCTTCCAAGCTGGGCGTCATCAAGGTCATCCGCGCTGCCACCGGCCTCGGCCTGAAGGAAGCAAAGGACATCGCCGACAACTGCCCCAAGACCCTCAAGGAAGCCATCTCCAAGGAAGACGCAGAGAAGCTCGCCGAGGAACTCAAGGCCGCCGGTGCTACCGTCGAAATCAAGTAAGCTTATTCCCCATAAAATCGTTCCGCGTGTCAAGCATCCTTGGCACGCGGATGTTTTTTGCTCATATTGTTCCAATTAGATGCACCACAGCACATAGGAACATTCCTACGGCAGTGGGTAAAAGAATACTGTAGAGCGTCCAGCGAAGGCTGCCCGTCTCCCGGTGAACAGTCAGCACCGTTGTCCCGCAGGGCCAGTGGAAGAGGCAAAAGATTAGCATACACACCGCATTTATCCCCCCAAGCTCCGGCATTGCCATACCGCCAAGGGTCTGCGCCCCAGTCAGAAGCATGACCAGAACCGGGATGACCAGCTCATTTGCGGGAAAGCCCAGCACAAACGCCAGCAGGATCGGCCCGCTCATTCCAAGGAAGGACCCCAGAGGCTCAAGCAGCTGTGCGCACCACATCAGCAAAGAGCTCCCCGCCACAACGACATGGTTGCATATCCATATGAGCGCACCCGCCGGAGCCGCCACCACGACCGCTCGCCCCAGCACGAAAAGCGTTCTATCCAGCACCGAGCGAACCAGCACCTCTCCCACCCGGGGCAGGCGATAGGGCGGCAGCTCCAACACAAAGCCAGAGGGTTTCCCTCGAAGAAGCGTCCGATTCAGAAGCCACGACGTCCCCAGCACCGCTGCCATCGCTGCCACAAGGCACAGGGCAATGAGAAGCGCGGACAGGAGCGTACTGCCCGGAAACAAAATGCGGATCAGAAGAATCATTGTGGGAAATCGGCCATTGCAGGGAAGAAACGAGCAGGTCAGAATCGCCACGAGTCGCTCTCTGGGGGAATCAATGATCCGGCAGCCGGTGACGCCCACCGCGTTGCACCCCAGGCTCATGCAGGAGGTCAGCGCTTGCTTTCCGCAGGCTCCACAACGTTCAAAGGGCCGATCCAACAAGAAAGCCAGCCGGGGCAGGATGCCCAGATCCTCCAGCAAAGTAAACAGCGGGAAAAAAATCGCCATAGGCGGCAGCATTACCGTGACAACTCGCGCCAGGGTATCATAGACTCCATCAAGCAAGAAGCTTTTGACTCCAGTCGGCAAAATCGAGCAAAGCTCCGAAAGCCAGACCCCGAGCCGGAAAAACAGTCGCTCTAAAAGCTCGCTCGGATAATTCGCACCCCATATGGTCAGCCACAGCACCAGCATCAGAAGCACAAAAGCCGCCGGATAGCCCACCGCCCGGTGAAGCAGCAGGCCATCCAAGTGCTCACGCCAGGGTCCTTCGGGACGATCTTGCTTCTGTACCTTGGCCGCAAGCTCTCCCGCCTGCCTTGCCAGCAAAACGGCCCCCTTCTCCCCTTCCCCAGTTGCCAGACTTTTGGGAACCGCAGGCAGAAAGCCGTCGCACACATCTCGCAAAACCTGCCGCAGCTTCTCCAGTCCCTCCCGCTTTCCTGCAGCGGTTTCCACCACCGGTACCTGGAGCATTTGGCTGAGCAGCTGCGCGTCTATGGCAATGCCCCGGCCCCTTGCCTCGTCGCAAAGGTTCAGGCAGAGCACCATTTTTTCGGCACACTGCGTCACCTGCAGCGCTAAAATGAGGCTCTTTGCCAGGCAGGTGGCGTCACACACCACCACGGCGCAATCCACCTTCCCATCTTGGATGTAGTCTGCCGCCAGACGCTCCTCCTCTGATCTGGCGCATAGGGAGTACAGCCCCGGCAAATCCGTCAAGCGGTATTCCCGGCCCCCGTATTGATAGTGACCCACCGCAACATCTACCGTCTTGCCAGGCCAGTTGCCCGTATGCTGTCGAAGGCCCGTAAGAGCGTTAAATAGCGTGCTTTTCCCCACATTTGGGTTGCCGACGAAGGCGATGTTCAGAGCGTCCACGGGGCATCCACCTCCTGTAGTCGTACCTTCGCTGCGTCTTTTTTGCGAAGCGCCACCACCGTCCCCTGGAGCTCAAAGGCAATCGGTGAACCGGAAGGGGCTGTATAGCGGCGGCGAAGGCACGCCCCCGGGATCAGCCCAAGGTCATAAAGGCGGCGGCGCAGCGGGCCAGTCAGCGTCAATTCTATCACACGACCTACCGCGCCTGGCGCGAGTCGGTCCGCGGTTAACAAATCAGGTTCCATTGCATATCCTCCCTGAAAACAGTTCTATGCCATTGTATCGCACAACGCCCCGTGCTGTGACAGGACACCTTCGCAGGAAATTTGGCATAGAATAGTGGCGACGCTATATGGGAGGGATATTATGAACACACAATGGTTTCTTGGCGCGAATACAGCCGACGGCTTTGTTTCCCGCTTTTCTCAAATACAAGCCGACCACAGAATCCGGAAAACCATCATCCTGAAGGGTGGCCCCGGCTGCGGCAAATCCACCTTTATGAAGAAGCTCCGGGAGACCGCCCAGGGGCTGGGGGCAGATACGGAGAGCTATCCTTGCGCCTCCGATCCTGCCTCTTTGGACGGCGTGCTGATCATTCCCCTGGGCCTGGCAATTGTGGACGGTACCGCACCCCATGTGCTGGAGCCCCAGCTCTGCGGCTGTGACGGCGTATACCTGAACCTGGGCTGCTTCTATGACACCCAGCCGCTAAGCCAGCAAAAAGAGAAGCTCCTCGCTCTGCGCCAGGAAAATCAGCAGCTTTACCCCGCTGTCTACGCCCATCTGTCCGCTGCAGCGGCTCTGGAACGCTGTGGGCGGGAGGCAACAGCACATACCGATCCAGAGGGTCTGTACGTCCTGACCCAAGCTCTTCTAAAGGAACTGCCATCCGCAACACATGGCCGGGGACGAAATCGGGAGGTCTTTCTGCGAGCCTATACCCCAGCAGGAGAGATTCATCTTCTCGAAAGCGCCCGAGCCCTATGCCACACCTGCATTGCCATCGAGGATCCCTGGGGCCTGGCCAGTCCCCTCTTTGCACGGCTGCGTGGACACTACCTGGCATCCAACTACGACTGCATCACTGTTCTTTCTCCCCTGTCCGCAGAGAAGCTTGAGGGGCTGATCGTGCCGGAAGCAGGCATCGCTCTGCTGGCAGGAAAAAGCTTTTCGCAAGATTTCCCTGTGACGATCCGGCTCGGGCAATACTTCAAAGCATCGAAAATACAACACGAGCTGACCGAAGCGGCCGCAGCCCACTGCGAAAAGGCCGTCTGCCTTCTAAAGAAAGCCAAGGCAATTCACGACGAAATGGAGCAGCTTTACCGCCCCTATGTCAGCTTCGAAGGGCTTGACCTCCTGACCCAGGAATATCAAAAGCAAATTAAAGGAGAGCTTTTGTCCCTTGGATAGACATTTTACACTCGCGCAGCGTCAGGATTTCCTGCCTGTGCGAGTCTTTTTTTGTAAAAAAACAAGGGGCCTTAAAGCCCCTTGCAAAAATCGAAAATCAAATTGTTATTTGGTGCCGAAAATACGGTCGCCCGCATCGCCAAGGCCCGGGACGATATAGGCATGATCATTGAGCCTTTCGTCCACTGCCGCCACGAAAATGTCCACATCCGGATGATCTGCGCGGATCACCGCAATGCCCTCAGGTGCGGCTATGATGTCCATGAGGGTAATTGATTTGCAGCCATACTCGTCTTTAAGAATTTTGATTGCGGCCGAGGCGCTGCCGCCGGTTGCCAGCATCGGATCCACAATAAATACCTGCCGCTCAGAAATATCGGGGGGCATCTTGCAGTAGTACTGCACCGGCTCATGGGTCTCAGGATCACGGAACAGGCCAATATGGCCGACCTTTGCCGAAGGAACCAACTCGATCATGGCGTCCACCATGCCAAGGCCCGCCCGCAAAATGGGCACAATCGCCAATTTCTTACCGGACAAGACGCGGGTTCTGGCCATGGCCACGGGAGTCTCAAGCTCGACCTCCTTGGTAGGCAGATTCCTCGTGGCCTCATAGCACATCAGTGCGGAAATTTCGCCGACAATCTCACGAAATTCCTTGACGCCCGTGTTCTTATCCCTCAGGATCGAAACCTTGTGCTGCAGCAGCGGATGTTCCAGTACATGTAAGCTTCCCATTTTTATATCTCCTTTAACCATTTTGTTTGATCCGTTCCAGTCGTTCGCGTTCCGCCTGGGACAGGCGCAGGTAGTTGGGTGTCAGGCCATTGGCGTCGCCAGCTTCTGCACGCAGCACCATGGCATGGGCGCAGAGCCCCACTCCCGCAGCACGCTGGTGGCGCAGATGCTCCGGCGCAAGGCGAAGTATGTCGAATCTTGCTTTCAGAGTATTATAGCACAGTTCAGCGCCATCGCCAACCATAATTTTCTTTTCTTCAAAATCATTTAAGTCCGCCGCCAACTCCTCCAGGCTGATTGCGCGATCCTGACACAGACGGGTCAATTGCTCTCCGTCCGAGTGGAACAAGGCATTATAAACCTGGCTCCTTCTGGCATCCATGGTGGCACAGATTAGTCCCTCAAAGGGCAACACACTGTAGGCCATCGCCTCCAGGGTTGAGACGCCATATAGGGGCAGTTCTCCCGCCCAGGCAAAGCCCTTGGCAGCAGACAGGCCAATGCGCACGCCGGTAAAGCTGCCCGGTCCTGCGGCGCAGGCTACCGCGTCCACAGCCTCTGGAACAAGATCGCAGTTCGTCAGCATATCCTGCGCCATTTTCATGAGCGTCCGACTGTGGGTCTGTCCTCCATTTTGAAAATATTCCGCTAAAAGCTGCCCATCCTGAATCAGCGCGACAGAGCCGGCTTTTGCAGAGGATTCAAACGCTAAAATACGCATGATTTCCTCCCGTACTCACAGTAATCCTCCGGCAGGAAGAATTGCTCCCATCCATACGGATCGTCACACGAATTGCGTCAGCGAGCACTTCCTCTGCCCGCTCGCTCCATTCCACCACACATACGCCACCTCGGGAAAGATAGTCCTCCCAGCCGATGTCAAATAGCTCCTCCGGCCCCGAGAGCCGATAGAGGTCAAAATGAAACAGGGGAATCCGCCCGGACAGATATTCATTCACAATGGTATAGGTTGGGCTGGTGACCAGCGTCTGTATGCCAAGCCCCCGGGCAAGTCCTCGGGTAAAGGCTGTCTTTCCTGCTCCAAGGTCACCGTAAATCGCAATCACATCCCCGGGCGATAGCCGCCAGGCCATCGCTTGCCCCAGCTCCTCGGTTTTCTCCACGCAGCTCGTAAAAAAATCCATGTTCTGCCTCCGATTTTTATGTCGCCTTCAGGCCGTGTCTATTATACACACTTCTTCTTCCAAGCACAACTTTTTTGTTTACTTTATTTGCAAAAGATGATAAAATAGAAGGGCTTATCCGAAAGGAGGGAAAATATGCAGAAAATTGCGCAAGCAATTCGTGATTTTTTCCGTAAAGGCGACCTGCTTTTGCTGCTGCTTTGCTGTGCAGCTACGGTTTTTGGCATTGTGGTCATCTCCAGCGCCACCAACTATTATGGCAACACCCGCTATGTCCTTATCCAATCCGCCGCACTAGTGCTGGGCATTGCATTCTATTTCCTGTTCACCCTTATCGACGTTGATATCTTTGCAGAACGGCGGGATCTGCTATTTATTTTTAACCTCGTCTTTATGCTGCTGCTGATTCCCTTCGGCGTTGCCGGTACCACGGATCAGCGAAGCTGGATTCATTTGCCCGGTATGCCAGTCAATATGCAGCCAGGTGAAATTTGCAAAATCCCCTTTATCATCATCCTGGCAAAAACCATGAGTATCCATCAGGATCATATTTCCTCTGTCAAGTCCATTTTCTATATGGCCTTTCATACCGGCTTTCTTGTACTTCTGATTCTAGTACTCAGCAAAGACGCTGGCGTTGCCCTCGTCTATGTGTTCATTTTGATGGTGATGGCCTACCTTGGTGCTGTAAAGCTCTGGTGGTTCCTGGGTGGATTCGCGGCCGTTGCCGCCGCCGCCCCGCTTGCCTGGAACTATGTCATGCGGGACGATCAGAAAAACAGAATTATGATGATCTTCGACCCCAGCATCGACCCCGAGGGCCTCAGTATCCGGTGGCATACCAAACAAAGCCTCTATTCGCTTCGTAACGGTGGCCTTACCGGACAGGGGCTGTTCCACGGCATCCGCACCCAATCCGGCGCACTCAATGCTCAGCACACAGACTTCATTTTCTCCGCTATCGGCGAGGAGCTCGGCATGTTAGGCTGCATCTTTATCCTCGTGCTGCTATGCGCCATCGTACTCCGCTGCATCCACGTAGGGTTGAAATCCAGTAACTACATGAACCGTTTGATCTGCTTCGGTATTGCCGCCATGCTGGTCTTCCAGATTGGTGTCAACGTGGGCATGTGCTTGGGCGTTTTCCCTGTCATCGGCCTGACACTCCCCTTCATTAGCTATGGTGGCAGTTCCATCGTCACCATGTTTATGGCAATGGGCATTGTTTCCGGCATCCATATGCGACCTTCTCCAGATTCCGATCGCCACTATATTTCGCCAAAATATTGAGGAGCTTCTGATTTTGTCAGAGGCTCCTTAATTTTCCCTTTGGCTGAATCGTCCGCAAAATTGATCAATCACCTACAAAAGTGAACAATTGAATTGCAGAAGAACAAATAATCCCTCTATTGGACATAGCAAAGCAATGCTATCTCTAACAGAGGGATTTTTTATTGCGTTTTGCAGCCTTTAAAAGGTTTAAAAAACGCCTCATTGCGTCAAAAAGGTCTTTTGATACGATGAGCCCCCGGCAAATGCCGGGGGCTCGAGGGCTGTGCGGTCACAATTCAAATCCTTGCGCTGTGATCGCACAGCAATAGGTTATTCCGTGTTTTAGATCAAGCCTCTTCCAGGAAGCGCATGATCATGGTAGCAATCTGGGCGCGGGTGGCGTTGCCCTTCGGGTTGAGGGTCAGTGCACCATTTTCGACGATGCCGTTGATAACGCCCTCGGTGGTAGCCCATACCATGGCGTCCATCGCGTAGCTGCTGACTGCTTCGCCGTCCCGGTACGTGGCCAGGTTGCCCTCTACCTTCGGGCTGCCCGCATAGCGGTACAGAATCGCAGCAATCTGCTCACGGGTGATCTTGCCGTCCGGGTTGAACTTGTTATCGCCAACGCCATTGACAATATCGTTCTTCGCAGCCCACTCGACTGCCTTGGAATACCACTGGCCTTCCGTAACGTCCTCAAACTTGCCCTCGAAGGTCACCTCAGGCTCCTTCGCAATCCGGTACAGGATGGTGACAAGCTGTGCACGGGTGGTCACGCCATTCGGCGAGAAGGTTGTCTCGCTCGTGCCGGTCATCAGGCCGTTGGCAACGCAGAAGTCGATGCCAGCATGTGCCCAGTTATCCTGGCTGGGTGCATCGGTGAAGCTCTTGCTCGGGCAGTTATCCTCGGGCACGGTGTTCACGGCTGCGGTGCCAGCTTCCAGAGCGGCCTTTACGGCCTGCGCATCTGCGGCAGCCTCGATGGAGGCGATTGCCGCGGCGACTGCCTCATCGAAGTCTTCCTTCTGCTCAATCGTGTATCCGGTGGTATCCACAGCGGCAATCGACAGTGCCAGCTGGGTCAGTGCATAGTATCTCGCGGCGCCAAGCTCTGCAGCCGCTGCTTCTTCTCTGGCCTTGGCGGCAGCTTCTGCTTCCTTCTTTGCGGCTTCTTCCGCAGCAGCAGCATCGGCGGCAGCCTGGGCAGCCTTGGCCTGGGCCTCGGCAACCTCTAGCTTAGCGGCAGCAACTTCCTTCAGCGCATCCGCAACAGCAGCGGCGTCCTTGGCAGCCTGGGCGGCAGCCTGGGCGGCGGCGGTGTCGGATTCCTTGGCAGCTTCGGCAGATATTGCAGCGGCAGCCTTGGCTGCATCGGCAGCTTCCTGTGCCTTTTCTGCAGCAGCCTTCGCGGCAGCAGCTTCTTCCGCAGCGCTTTCGCCCTTGGAAGCAGCTTCGTCGGCCTT
>JAZLFG010000097.1:0-16713 GCA_045615685.1 Faecousia sp. | reverse complement strand
GTCCTATCCGCTGACCGGCTCCACCGGCGACGGCTACCGTATGGCAGCGCAGGCAGGCCACACGATTATCCCGCCCCGGGGCAGTCTGGTTCCCTTGGAGGCGGAGGGACGCTGGTGCGCCATGGCCCAGGGATTGTCGCTTCGCAATGTGCAGCTTCGGTTACTCGGGCCTAAAAGCAGGGTCGTATACAGCGAGCTTGGCGAGCTGCTTTTTACGCATTTCGGTCTCTCCGGTCCCATTGTACTATCGGCCTCTGCGCATATGAAGCAGGGCGAGCGCTACCGGGTCTTTCTCGACCTCAAGCCCGCGCTGGATGAAGGCGCTCTAGATGCCAGAGTCCTCCGGGATTTTGAAAAATATAAAAACCGCAACTTTGAAAATGCGCTGTGTGACCTGTTTCCTGCCAAGCTGATTCCCGTCATGATCGCACGCAGCGGCATTGACCCCGCTACAAAGGTGAATTCGATCACTCGCGCTCAGAGAAAGCGGCTTTGCGATCTAACCAAGAATTTTGAACTTGCCATTTCCGGCCAGCGTCCGGTGGAGGAGGCCATCATCACTGCAGGGGGGGTACGAACTGCTGAGCTTGACCCTGCCACCATGGAATCCAAATGTGCGCCTGGCCTGTTCCTGGCTGGAGAATTGATCGATTGCGACGCCTATACCGGCGGATTCAACCTCCAAATTGCCTGGGCCACAGGCTGGGCGGCTGGCCGTGGCGCGGCAAAAAAATTGGGAAAGGAGATCCTATGAAGCATCGTACCATTGCCATTGACGGTCCTGCTGGGGCAGGAAAATCTACGATGGCGCGAACACTTGCCCAGAAATTAGGCTTTGTATATGTGGACACCGGCGCAATTTACCGCACAGTCGGTTACCATATGCACCTCATGGGCATTGGCCCTAAGGACATCGACGGCATTACCCGGCTGATCAGCGATGTCAATTTGAAAATTACCTACGACGAAGACGGCGTTCAGCATATGATCCTCAACGGTATGGACGTCAGTGATGAAATCCGTACCCCGGAAATGAGCATGATCGCCTCCACCATCTCGGCCCACAAAATTGTCCGGGATTTCCTCCTGGAGACCCAGCGGGAGCTTGCCAGAACCTATGATACCGTCATGGACGGGCGGGACATTGGCACAGTTGTGCTGCCTCGGGCGGATGTGAAAATCTACTTAACTGCTACGGCAGAGATACGGGCAAAGCGCCGCTGTGCGCAGCTGCGGCAGGCAGGCAAGCAGGTGGACGAGCATAAAACGCTTCTTGAAATCCAGCAGCGCGATCAGCAGGATAGAAACCGTCCGATTGCCCCCCTTTGTCAGGCGGCGGACGCAGTGCTGGTGGATAATTCTGAGCTGGATCAAGATCAGACGCTTGAGCTGCTGCTTACTATCGTCTCTGAGAAGCTGGGTTAAACCATGGAAATTCTTCTTGCCAAGACAGCGGGCTACTGCTTTGGCGTCAACCGGGCGGTGCAGATGGTGGAGGAGGCTGCCCGAGAGGGAAAGCACGCTGTCACTCTCGGGCCGATTATCCACAACCGCCACGCCGTGGCCCATTTTGAGGCGCTGGGCATCCGGGCAATCGATTCTCTGGAAGAGTTAACGGATGAACATACCGCCGTCATCATCCGCAGCCACGGTATTTCCAGGGCGGTCTATGAGGAGCTCCTCCGGCGCAAGATCGAGGTGATCGATGCAACCTGCCCGTTTGTAAAGCGAATTCACCAGATTGTTACCAGAGCTGAGGCGGAGGGACGCCAGGTGATCATCATCGGCACTCGCTCTCACCCGGAAGTGGAGGGGATTGCCGGCTGGTGTAACCATGCATTGATCTTTGAAACTCCCCAGGAGTTGGAGGAATGGCTGGAAATTGATGGAAATCACAAAAAAATACCAATTTCTGTCGTAATGCAAACCACCTCAACAAAAAAAAATTGGAAAATTTACTCGGAAATTATAAAAAAAATATGTACAAATTACATTTTATTTGATACAATATGCGAAGCTACTGAAAAAAGGCAGGCGGAGGCATCTGAGCTTGCCAAGAAGTGTGACGCTATGATTGTCGTGGGCGACGCCAAGAGTGCCAATACCGGCCGCCTTGCCATACTTTGCCGTCAATTTTGTGATTCGGTTGTTATGGTGGATAACGCGGCGGAATTGAATCTTGCGATTTTTCAGTGTGCAGCTACCATTGGCATCACTGCCGGAGCATCGACTCCCGCGTGGATAATAAAGGAGGTCAAAAAGACTATGAGCGAAAATACCCCTGTTGAGACTGTATCTGAGGAAAACTTTGAAGTGCTTTTGGAGCAGTCCATCAAAACTTTAAATACGGGAGATAAGGTCATTGGCACTGTTGTAGCAATCGGTTCCACAGAAGTCCAGGTAGACCTGGGCACGAAACATGCTGGCTATATCCCGGCAGATGAAGTGAGTACCGATCCCGAGGAGAAACCCGAAGACGTGCTGAAGATCGGCGATGAAATCGAAGTATTTGTGGTGCGCGTAAACGATGCCGAGGGCGTAGTACAGCTTTCCAAGAAGAAGCTTGATGGCCTCAAGGTTTGGGATGAGATCGAAGCTGTTTGCGAGAGCAAGGATATCGTGGAAGGCGTGATCACCGAGGAGAACAAGGGCGGCGTCGTGGCCAGCATCCGTGGCGTTCGTGTATTTATCCCTGCCTCCCAGTCCGGCATTGCCAAGGGCGGTGAGCTGTCTTCCCTCAAGGGTAAGACCGTCAAAATGAGAATCACCGAGGTCAACCGCGCTCGCCGTAGAGTCGTCGGCTCCATTCGTTCGGTTACCTCCGAGCTTCGTCGTGCGGCCATCGAGAAGATTTGGTCCGAGATCGAGGTGGGTAAGAAGTACCATGGTGTTGTCAAGTCTCTGACCTCCTACGGCGCCTTTGTAGACGTCGGCGGTGTAGACGGCATGGTGCATGTTTCTGAGCTGTCTTGGCGGCGCATCAAGAACCCGGCAGAGGTTGTCAAGGTTGGCGATGAGATTGATGTTTTCGTCATCTCCTTCGACCCAGAGAAGAGAAAGATCTCCTTGGGCTACAAGACCCCGGAGATGAATCCCTGGAACCAGTTCATGAGCAGGTTCAATGTTGGCGATGTGGCTCCTGTTAAGATTGTCAAGCTGATGACCTTCGGTGCTTTTGCAGAGATTCTGCCTGGCGTAGATGGCCTGATCCATATTTCCCAGATTGCGGATCGCCGCATTGAAAAGCCCGAGGACGTACTGGCCGAGGGTCAGGAAGTGGACGCCAAGATCATCGACGTCGATGCCGAGCACAAGCGTATCTCTCTGTCCATCCGTGCGCTGCTGCGTGACCAGGAAGAGCCAGAAGAAGCTGCAGAAGACGAGGCGGAAGAATAATCACGTCTTTACTTAGATTATTTTAGGGGCTGCCCTCGGGGGCAGCCCCTTTGCATGTCAAAAAGGGAGGCAAAACCTAGCCGTTTATTCTTTTGAAGCGTCGGAAAAATACCGGGAATTCTAGGAATTTCCGGGATTTTTGGCGGAGCGGGTGGGATTCGAACCCACGGTACTGTTGCCAGTACACCTGATTTCGAGTCAGGGCCGTTATAACCACTTCGATACCGCTCCGTGTGTGAGCTTGTAAAGTTGCCTGTGGAGAGCGCTGGAAATGGGAGAGGCACGAAAACGCGAGATTTCTTGTCAATCAAGAAGCTTCAGCCATGGGGCATTGCTGCGTGATACCATTTTCGAGTTAACCCCGTTCTGACCGCCTCGGTGCCTCTCCGTATTCGGTTTTTCGTCTATGCTGCCACAAGCTGGAAGTATTATAGCAACTTCCAGCAAGAAAATCAAGAAAAATTATCCCTGCCACGTTTTCTCGTGTGCACAGAGATTATTTCAGAAAGCCAAGGTTTTTGACAATGGGGGCTTCCACCGCTTTTCCGCTGCATACGCGGAAGAAGCAGATGATTCGAACCACAAACAGGATCACGATGCAGACCGCAGCGGCAACCGGTACAATGATTGTAATGGCCAGAATCCCGGCGGCCAGAGCAAGAAGAACTTCGCAAATAAAGATTTTCAGAGACTGGCGGACATGGAACATGGCATATTCGGATTCCCGGCAGGCCAGAAGCGTCACAATAATGCCGAGTATACTGGTAAGATAAGAGAGCATGGCAAATAGTTTGTGAGCGGATACATCGGCCGTTTCGTATTCCGCAGTATGGTCGGCGGGATCCATGGGCATGTAGGGCTGATGGGACGCAGTGGCGTTTGGGATAAACTGGGTGCCGCAATTCGGGCAGAACACGGCGCTATCCTCCAACTGCATATTACATCTTGGACAGAGCTTCATACTGTTCCTCCTTTTCTATTTGTTGACATGGTTTTTATATCAAGCGGAAATGGTTATTGTGCTTCCGCTTCATTTTGCCGATAGGCGAGGTATTCGTCGTAGCTGCACAGCCGGTCGCAGATACTGCCGTCGGGCAGAAACTCAATGATGCGCTCAGCGGTGGACTGGAGCATCTCGTGGTCATGGCTGGCAAGAAAGACATTGCCGGGGAAGGCGCAGATGCCTTTGTTGACCGCTTGGATGGATTCCATGTCCAGGTGGTTGGTGGGCTGATCGAGAAGGATACAGTTGGCCCCAGAGAGCATCATCCGCGAGAGCATACACCGCACCTTCTCTCCGCCGGACAGGACGCTTACGGATTTGAAGACGTCCTCGCCAGAGAAAAGCATTCTGCCAAGGAAACCCCGGAGGTAGACATCGTCTTTTTTGACCGAGAACTGACGCATCCAGTCCACCAGAGTCTCGTCGTGGCCTTCAAAATACCCGGTATTGTCCTTGGGGAAATAGCTTTGCGAGGTAGAGACGCCCCATTTGATGCTGCCCTCGTCCGGTTCCAGCTCGCCCATGAGGAGCTTAAACATCGTGGTTTGGGCCAGCTCGTTTTCTCCCACGAAGGCGATTTTCTCATTACGGTTGGCGATGAAGCTGACCTTATTTAGAAGCTTCACGCCGTCTACGGTTTTGGAGACCTCCTGGACAAATAGCACATCCTTGCCGACCTCACGTTCTCTCGTGAAGCCTACGAAGGGATAGCGGCGCGTAGAGCAGGGGATTTCCTCGACGCTTAGCTTGTCCAGTAGCTTGCGGCGGGCGGTTGCCTGCTTGCTTTTGGATTTATTGGCAGAAAAGCGGGAGATAAAGGCCTGAAGCTCGGCAATTTTTTCTTCGTTGCGCTTGTTCTTGTTGCGCATGAGGGCCTGCACAAGCTGGGAGGATTCGTACCAGAAGTCATAGTTGCCCACATACATTTTGATCTTGCCGTAGTCAATGTCCACAATGTGGGTGCAGACGGTGTTGAGGAAGTGACGGTCATGGGACACGGTGATGACGGTGCCCTCGTAGTCTAGCAGGAAGTCCTCCAGCCAGCTGATGGAGTCGATGTCGAGGTTGTTTGTGGGCTCGTCCAGCATGATGATGTCGGGATGGCCGAAGAGCGCCTGGGCCAGCAGTACCTTGACCTTCATGCGGCCATCGGTATCGGCCATGAGGCCGTCGTGGAGCTCCACGCCCACGCCCAGCCCCTGGAGGATGCGGCTGGCATCGGATTCTGCTTCCCAGCCTCCCAGCTCTGCAAACTCCGCCTCTAAGTCGGAGGCGCGAAGACCGTCCGCATCGGAAAAGTCTTCCTTCATGTAGAGGGCATCCTTTTCCTTCATAATGTCGTACAGGTGGCGATTGCCCATGATGACGGTGTCCAGCACCGTATAGGCGTCATATCGGAACTGATCCTGCTTGAGCACGGACATTCGGACACCGGGTTTGATGGCAACATAGCCCTTGGTGGAGTCCAGCTCACCGGAGAGAATTTTAAGGAAGGTGGATTTGCCTGCGCCGTTGGCGCCAATGACGCCGTAGCAGTTTCCGGCAGTAAATTGTAGATCGACCTGATGGAACAGCACGGTGCCGGCATACTGCATGGCGAGATTCGAGACGGTAATCATAGGACGCAACCCCCTTTTCTATAGTTTACCATAGAAATTTCTTCTTGCAAAGAAAAAAATGCGCAAAAGGGCTTGCATTTTTTGGAAAAGTGGCTATAATAGGTTTAGCACTCTTTCAGCACGAGTGCTAATATCTATTTTGGAGTGACAGTAATGGCCAAAAAGCAGTTCAAGGCGGAGTCCAAACGCCTGCTGGATCTGATGATCAATTCCATCTATACCCATAAGGAGATTTTTCTGCGGGAGCTGATTTCCAACGCCTCCGACGCTATTGATAAGCTGGCATATCTGAGCCTGACCGACGATCAGGTAGGTCTGAACAGAAGCGACTTTGAGATCACCTTGCGTTGTGACAAAAAATATCAGGTACTCACCATTTCTGACAACGGAATCGGCATGAACCGAGAGGAGATGGAGCAGAATCTCGGCACCATCTGCAAGTCCGGCAGCCTGCAATTCAAGCAGGAGATGGAAAAGCTGGAGGATGTAGATATCATCGGCCAGTTTGGCGTGGGCTTTTACTCTGCCTTCATGGTGGCGGATCATGTGACCGTGGTATCGAAGAAATACGGCGAGTCGCAGGCCTGGATGTGGCAGTCGAGCGGCGCGGACGGCTATACCCTGACCGAATGCGAACGAGAAGATGTCGGCACTGACGTGGTACTGAAGCTCAAGGCTGACACGGACGACGAGACGTACAGCCGCTTCTGCGACCAATATGAGGTGCAGTCCCTCGTGAAGAAGTACTCCGACTACATCCGCTATCCAATCCGCATGGAGATGGAAACCAGCCGGATGAAGGAGGGCACCGAGGATAGCGAAAAGCCGGAATGGGAGACAGTACAGGAGCTCACCACCCTCAATTCTATGGTGCCCCTCTGGCAGCGGGCCAAGAAGGACGTGACAGAGGAAGAATATTTCGAATTTTACAAGAAGCAATTCCTGGACTACGAAAAGCCTGTGGCCACCATCCATACCAGCGTAGAAGGCGGCCTGACCTACAAGGCGCTGCTGTTCATTCCCCGGAAGGCGCCCTATGATTTCTACTCCGTGGACTATAAAAAGGGCTTGCAGCTCTACTCATCCGGAGTTCTGATTGATGAGAATTGCGCAGACCTCTTGCCGGATCATTTCCGCTTTGTCCGGGGCGTGGTGGATTCCCAGGATCTGAGCCTGAATATTTCCCGCGAAATGCTCCAGCATGACCGGCAGTGCAAGCTGATTGCCGGAAATTTGGAAAAGAAGATCAAAAATGAGCTTGCTCGCCTCCTGCGAGACGAGCGGGAGACCTATGAGGAATTCTATGCCGCCTTTGGCCGTCAGATTAAAATTGGCATTGCTTCAGAGTATGGCATGAATAAGGCGCTATTGCAGGATTTGGCTCTGTTTTGGTCGGGGAAACAGGAAAAGCTCATAAGCCTCAAAGAATACCTGGAGGCCATGCCGGAGGGGCAGGAGAAGATTTATTTTGCCACCGGCGAGACAAGAGCCAGAATTGCCTGCCTTCCCCAGGTAGAGCTACTGCGGGGCAGGGGATATGATGTGCTCTACTTCACCGATGAGGTGGATGAATTCGTGGCAAGAACCATAGATACCTACGAGGAAAAGGGCCTGTGCAATGCTCTGACGGATGAACTGGGCCTCCAAACAGAGGAAGAGAAGCAGCAGGCGAAGGAGCAGGCCGAGGCACTGAAATCCCTGACAGACTTCGTGACCGAGAAGCTGGAGGGGAAGGTGAAGGAAACCAAGCTTTCGACTGAGCTGGGCAGCCATCCTGTGAGTCTTCGGTCGGATTCCGGCATGAGCTTTGAGATGGAGCGGTATTTGCAGCGGATGAGCCAGGAGCTTCCCAATGGCTTTAGCCAGGTGCTGGAGCTGAACCCAGATCATGCGGCAGTACAAGCGCTCCGAAAAGCCATCGAGGAGGACAGCGAGAAGGCTACAAGGTACGCCAGGCTTCTCTATGCCCAGGCCTGCATTATGGCGGGCCTCCCAGTGGATGACCCGGCTGCCTATAGCGAGCTTGTATGCGGCCTAATGCTGTAAAAATGACAATTTTTCCGGCGCAGTTTTTGCTGCGCCGGATTTTTTATGGATTTTTATAAAAAATAATTGCAAAAAAGCTTTTTCTATGCTATAGTGTATCTGTCATAAAATTGACTCTCTGGAGAGTTTCCCAATTGGGAGCGCCGAAGGTGTACGGCGGAGCAGGGCCCAGCTTCGCTTATCTCTCAGGCAAAAGGACAGAGCAAGATATTACTGCTAGGTTCTTTCTCAGGAGAAGCCGTAACGTCAGGTTACGACTTTTTTTCGTAAAAAGTTGAAATTTGACTCTGCGGTTGATACTTTGAAGAAAGGATGGGCGTGAGGGAGCGCCCGAAGAATGAAAATGGGTATTATCAACTTTTTCACCGGCACACTAAATACAGTGGCATGGATGTACATCCTGCTGCCCTGCGTATTCGTTGGCGGCTTGTTCTTTACGATTCGCAACCGCGGTATGCAGTTTACAAAATTCGGCTATGCAATGCGGAACACCTTAGGCAAGATGTTTAAGAAAACCGAGGCTGGCGAAGGCGCTGTGACCCCCCTGCAGGCAGTCACTACGGCCCTTGCCGCCACCGTTGGCACCGGCAACATCGTCGGTACCAGCCAGGCCATCGCCCTCGGCGGCTATGGTGCTGTGTTCTGGCTTTGGGTTGCTGCGCTTCTGGGCATGATCATCAAGTATTCCGAAGTTACCCTGTCCATCCACTACCGTGAGCGAGACGCCAAGGGCGACTGGGTCGGCGGCCCCATGTACTACATTACCAATGGCATGGGCAAGGCCTGGAAATGGCTGGCTGTGCTGTTCTGCGTATTCGCGGCGCTGGCCTCCTTTGGCATTGGCAATATGTCCCAGATCAATTCTATCGTTGGCTCTGTCAACGGCGCCATTGTTGCCTTCGCCCCTGCCGCAGAGGGCGCAAAAAGCACGATCAACCTTGTCGTCGGCATCGTTGTGGCGATTGTGGTGTTCCTGGTACTTTTCGGCGGCATCAAGCGCATCGGCAGCGTGACGGAGAAGCTGGTTCCCATCATGAGTGTGCTCTACATCATCTTCACGCTGGTTGTCATTTTCGGCAATATCACCGGAGTTGGCACCGCCTTCAAGAACATTTTCGTCGCCGCTTTCTCTCCGAAGGCAATCCTCGGCGCGGGCAGCGGTATTCTGCTGAAGAACGCCGTTGTTTGGGGCCTGAGAAGAAGCGCCTTCTCCAACGAGGCCGGCCTTGGCTCCGCCGCCATTGCGCACGCGGCAGCAGAGACACCCAGCGCGGTAAATCAGGGCCTTTACGGTATCTTCGAGGTGTTTATGGACACCATCGTTATCTGCACCCTGACCGCTCTGACCATCATCATCTCCGGCGTTCCCGTAGAATTTGGCGTGAAGCCTGGCTCTGAGCTGATCACTGCGGCCTTCGGCACCATCTTCGGCGGCAAGATTGCTTCCCTGTTTGTAGCTATTGCCCTGATGCTCTTTGCTTTCTCCACGATCCTTGGCTGGGCCCTCTACGGCACTCGCTGCGTGCAGTACCTGTTCGGCATCAAGGCCTCCAAGGTCTATCAGTTCCTGTTTGTCGTGATCGTTGTAGTTGGCGCTGTGACCTCCATCGACGTGGTATGGGACATTGCAGACACGTTCAACGGCCTGATGGCGATTCCGAACTTTGTGGCGCTGTTTGCCCTGTCCGGTGTGGTGGCGAAGCTGACTAAGGAACACTTCGCTGAGAACAAGCTCAAGAAATAATTACAAGAATATTCACCGGGCGCTGCAACGGGTCTTGCAGCGCCCGGTTTTTTGCGTAAAATTCCAGTTTTCCTTACAGCGGGAAAATTCATTTTAAGAAACCAGACCAAGCTTTATTTTTGCCGCCAGGATTCGTGTGATGCTTTCGTCAATGCGGGACTGGGGGATTTTCCCGTCCTCTACCGCTTTGATCAGGGCTTCCACCGCTTTGTCCAGGTCATCCGGACACTGGATCATGTCAGCGCCGGCGGTGATAGCGTTGATCACAGCGTCCGAGGTTTCATAGTAGTCCGTGATGGCGGGTATGTCCATGGTATCGGTCAGGATGATTCCCCGGAAGCCAAGGGTATCGCGCAGCAGCTCCATCACGCTGGGGGACATGCTGCATGGGCGCTGATCGTCTAGGGAAGGAAGGATGCTATGGGAGACAACGATAAAGCCGACGCCGTCATCAATGGCAGCCTTGAAGGGAATCAGCTCCTCCTGAAGCAGCTCATCCAACGACCGATCCATGCGAGTGCGCTCCACATGAGCCACATCATCAATGCTACCCAGACCGGGGAAGTGGGCCACCGCATTCAGCACTCCATTGCTCTGACTGCCCTGAATCACAGAGGACACCATGGAGGCGGTCAGTTCAGCATCTGTGCCAAAGGAGCGGCTGCCGATCAGATCATTGTGGTCCTCATCGGCCAGGTCTGCCAGGGGAGCAAAGTTGACATTAAAACCAAGCTTGCCAATCTCCTTTGCAATGGTCTCGCCCATAGCAAGGGCAGCGGCCGGATCCTTGGTAAGACCAAGCTCGGCCATCGTGTCGAAGGAGGTGGTCTTCAATGTGTCGGCCACCGGTGCAACGTCTCCGCCCTCTTCGTCAATGGCAAGGAAGGCGGGGAACCGCTCGCCCTCCGTGAGAAATTTCTGCGTGCCTTCCAGAAGTGCCTTGACCTGCTGCTCGTCCTCCAGATTTTTCTCGCTGTAAATTAGGCCTCCCACGGGATTCGTCAGCAGAGCTTCCTTGGTAGCGTCACCAGCGCGGGTTGCAGCTTCCACGCCTGTCAGCGCCTCCGGGGTGGTGAAAAACATCTGATAGATCTTTTGCTCCAACGTCATATTTGAAAGCAGCTCCTGCGCACGAAGCTCTTCCTGGGAAAGCTCCGGCGGCAAAGGCTCCGGTTCCGGTTCAGGTGTAGGCTCGTCTGGAACAGTCGGTTCGGTCTGATCCTGCACGGTTGCCTGCGCCGGAAGCTCCGGCGCGGCATGGCGGAAATATAACTCATATCCCACAACAGAAAAAACGCCCACAGCAATCAGAAAACAGGCGATGGCGGCTAAAATGGTTCGGAAGATTTTCATAGGCATCCTCTTTCTATGCAATCGTATTTGCAGTTCCGCATACTTTCTTATCATACAATATTTTCGAGCATTTTTCCATTGTTATTTCAAAAAAGTTCAAAATTCTTTTTCATCCGTTCTAAAAGAGAAAGCCCCTTGTAATATGGAATACAATTTGTTAATTTTTTCTTAAAGAATTGCACATTTCTTGACGAAACTGCCTTCGGCATGATACCATATAAAAAAGGAGGTGCGCATATGAAGAATAATCGAACCTACTTAAAGCTCGGCCTGACGCTTCTGTGCGTCATCCTGGCCAGCGTCGCTTTTACAGTGGTGCTTTCAGACCTTCCTGGTTTTTTTGATGTGATTAAGGCCTTCATCCGGATTATTTCACCCGTCCTCTATGGCGCACTGTTCGCCTATTTGATGAATCCTGTCATGCAATTCGTGGAGGATGGACTTCTTCGGCTGATCAACCGGGTTTTCACACCTCAAAAGCTGGATCGGGTTCAGCTGCGCTCCAGGCAAAGCGTATGTCATATCATAGGCGTGATTCTTGCCCTCGCGGTACTTCTGGCTGTGTTCTATCTGGCGATTGCGCTGGTTGTCCCGACCATTGTCAGCAACATTACCGCCATAGTGAATCCGGATACGATTATTTCCTATTATGCCCGGATCACTTCCTGGCTGCACCAGCTCCTGCGGGATTCGCCCGAGATCGAAAACTGGGCAAATGAGCGGATTGTGGGCCTCTATAGCTTTATTGAGAACTGGATTAAGACCATTAAGCTCCAGGATGCGCTCCTCAGCCTGACAACACAGGTTTACGGTGTGGTCAAGGGCACCCTCAATTTTGTGCTTGGCCTGGTGATTGCGATCTATATGCTCATTTCCAAGGAGAAATTTCTTGCCCAGTCAAAAAAGCTGCTTGTGGCCCTATTCTCTGAGAAGCGATGCAACCGTTTGCTGGAGATTGGCCGCCGCACCAACCGCATTTTTGGCGGCTTTGTGCGAGGGAAGATCATTGACTCACTGATCATTGGCGTGATCTGCTATATTGTCATGTCCATCATCGGTCTGCCATATCCTATGCTGATCTCTGTGATCGTCTGTGTCACCAATGTGATTCCGTTCTTCGGCCCACTGATTGGCGCCATTCCCTCGGCATTCCTAATCCTTTTGATCAATCCCTTCCAGTGCCTGATTTTTATCATTTTTATTGTCTGTCTGCAGCAATTTGACGGCAATATCCTGGGGCCACGTATTTTGGGGGATTCTGTAGGACTTTCCAGCTTCTGGATTTTGATCTCTATTACAATTTTCTCCGGACTGTTTGGATTTGCGGGCATGATTTTGGGGGTGCCTGTGTTTGCGTTCCTTTACATGCTGCTGAGCGATTATGTGCGCCACAGTCTGCAAAAGAAGGGACGGCCGCTCCTGACTGAGGTTTATGCCAAGATTCAGTCCACGGACGACATTGAGATTGCCCAGAAGCTGGCAGAATTTGCTGCAGAACGAGTCGCTTTCCATGAGGATGATCCTGAGGTCTATGAGGATGAGCCGGAAATTGAGGATACTGCACTGTCAGAGGAGAAGATGGAAACCTATCTTCACCGTCTGGAAGGCAGTGAAGCGAAATAGTGGGGGCGTTTGTCCCCTTGATGCGATCGGTGTCGGCTCTGCACCGTCGTCACTGTAAGAAAAACTTGCCGGGAAGGAGTAGTTATGGAGAATATTAGGGATTTTTTCATTGCTCTCTTTTCCCAAGTGAGCGATTTTTCTGGGGCCCTGGCCTTTGCCGATGGCTATAATGCGGTGATGCGCTATGTTTTTCCGGTGCTTGCCTTTATCATCGTGTTTCGGTGTGCCAAGTCGCTTCTTTCCTTTCAAAAGGAGCCGGAAATTTGGGCCTGGCTCTGCCTGCCGGACGGCACTCGCCTGCCTGTGACCCATTGGGAGAACATCATCGGCCGCAGCCGCCGAAGTGACCTTGTGATCGATGTGCCCACCATATCCCGCAGCCATGCGGTTCTGACCCGGTATGACGATGGCAGTTGGTCGATCTCCGATGTCGGCTCCCGGGGTGGCGTCTTTGTCAACGGCAATCGTACCAATATGGCGCCCGTCACCATGAACGACGCCATCTGCCTGGGTGGCATTGAGATGTATCTGGAGCCCATTACCCATCGGCAGGCGGTTCTCCAGGCCTCCAGCCGCACCAGGGCAGGTCGTCTCATCACACCTGGTGCGACTCTATTTTTCCTGACGATGTTCCAGGCATTGACGCTTTTGCAGCTTGTCCTGCAGCTCGACGCGGAATATATCCGCCCGGTGGCGCTCTCCTTCGCGGGCGTGGCGGCGGCAGAATGGCTGCTGTTCCTCTTGACGAAAATCCTGCGCCGCAGCGGCTTTGAAATGGAGACGATGGCGTTCTTCCTCTCCACCGTTGGTCTGAGTGTGGTTGCCTCTTCCGCGCCAAGCTCTGTGGTCAAGCAGTTTGCCGCCATGGTGCTGGGCATCTTCCTTTTTATTGCAGTGGTCTGGTCTCTGCGAAACTTAGAGCGGGCAAAAAAAATTCGTTATCTGGCCGCCGCCGTCGGTATTTTGCTCCTGGGCATCAACCTGGTTTTCGGCATGTCCAGATTTGGTGCGAGGAACTGGATTATGATCGGTGGCATTTCCTTCCAGCCCTCGGAGCTTGTGAAGGTTTGCTTCATCTTTGCCGGATCCTCCACCCTGGATCGGATCGTCACCCGGCGCAACTTGATCCTTTTCATCGCCTATTCTGCCATTATCTGCGGGTGCCTGGCACTTCTGAGCGACTTTGGCACTGCGCTGATCTTCTTTGTCTGCTTCCTTGTCATTGCCTATTTACGATCCGGAAGCTTCGCTGGGATTGCCCTAATCTGCACCGGAACTGGCTTTGCCGGAGTGCTGGCAGCAAAATTTAAGCCCTACATTCTTGACCGCTTCTCCACCTGGGGGCATATCTGGGAGGATCCCCTCAACCGGGGGTTCCAGCAGACACGTGCACTGATGTGCATCGCCTCCGGAGGCCTGGTGGGCCTTGGCGTTGGTCGGGGTTGGCTGAAATATGTGGCAGCCGCCGATACGGATCTGGTGTTTGCCTTTGTGACAGAGGAGTGGGGGCTGTTGATTGCCCTGCTTTTGGTAGCCGTGTTGGTGGTGCTGTGCTGCTTTGTCATCAAGGCCGGCTCCATGGGCCGCAGCAGCTTCTACACCATCGGTGCTTGCGCGGCCATGAGCATCATGATCACGCAGACGATTCTAAATGTGTTTGGCACAGTGGATTTTCTGCCACTGACTGGCGTGACCTTTCCCTTTGTCTCCAACGGTGGCTCCAGCATGATGTCTGCCTGGGGACTGCTGGCCTTTATTAAGGCGGCGGACACCCGCCAGAATGCCAGCTTTGCCGTAAAGCTACCGTCCAGGAAGAAGGAGGAGCCGGATGAACCGAATTTCTAAACGCGCCTGGTTTGCGTTGGTGCTGGCGATCGCGCTTGCCCTTGGTACCTTCGTTTTTGCCCTTCGGTATTGTGCGGAAGCAGGGAGGTGGGCAACCTTCCAGGGAAGCCCGCATGTGTACTCCGGCGGCAATCTCAATAGCGGCATCATTACCGACCGCACGGATACTGTCTTACTCGATGCGACCGATGGCCGCAGCTATGCCGACAGCAAGCTTCTGCGGATGGCTACAATGCACATTCTGGGTGACCGGGCGGGCTATATTCCCTCTCGTGTGCTGGAGAAATATTCTGATGAGCTGATTGGCTATAATCTTCTCACCGGTACCTACAGCCTCTCCGGCGGGAAGGGAAGAATGAAGCTTACCCTAAGCGCCCAAGTACAGGCCAGCGCACTGGAGGCCCTGAACGGGAGAAAGGGTACTGTCGGCGTGTATAACTACCAGACGGGAGAAATCCTTTGCGCGGTTACCTCTCCTACCTATGACCCGGACGATGTGCCGGACATTGACGAATCCGACAGCACCTTTGACGGAATATATGTCAACCGTTTTTTCGATGCGACCTATGTGCCGGGTTCCATTTTTAAGCTAGTCACCGCGGCGGCAGCCATTGAATCCATTCCGGACATTGCATCGCAGAGCTTCCACTGCAGCGGTAGCTATGAAACCGGTGGTCAGGTCATCACCTGTAACGGCGTCCACGGTGAGGTGAGCTTCGAGCAGGCTTTGGCGCATTCGTGCAACTGCGCTTTTGGACAGATCGCGGAGCAGCTTGGGGCAGATACCTTGGAGAATTTTGCCAAGCGGCTTGGAATCACAGATTCCATAGAGCTTGATGGCATTGGCACAGCCTCTGGTACCATAGATCTCTCTGAGGCTTCCTCTGCGGAGCTTGCCTGGGCCGGTATTGGTCAGCATACGAATCTCATCAATGCATGTCAGTATATGACCTATATGGGCGCGATTGCCGGAGGCGGCAAGGCGGCAAAGCCCTACCTTGTGGAACGGGCCGGAAGTGGCCTTGGCGGCCACAAGGCCTCTAAGCAGATGCTGAATCGGGTGATTGCCCAGGAAACCTCGGATAAGCTGGCCGAGATGATGCGCAACAATGTGGTGTCTGTCTACGGTGCAGGTAATTTTCCTGATCTCTACGTCTGCGCGAAATCCGGCACCGCAGAGGTCGGTGACGATCTCACACCCAACGCTACTTTTGCCGGGTTCATCCAATCGAACGAATACCCGCTGGCCTTCATTGTGATTGTGGAGCAGGGTGGCAGCGGCAGCGGTGTGGCCGGACCAATTGCCGGTCAGGTGCTTCGAAGCTGTGTGGCAGCCATGGACGAAGAATAGACAAAAAATCATTGCGCGTTTCCTCCCGGGAACCATGCAATGATTTTTTTATCCTGGGCTAAAGCAGAAAAAAAGCCGCTGCTGTGATCAGAATCGTCTGCACATCCTCTTCTCCGTCAATGAGCAGCAGAAGCAGAATCAGCAGTACCAGCGCGTCGCCCAATTCCATCCCCCGAGGCAGGATTTGAGAGAGCCGCTGCTTGAGAGGCAATGGCTGATTCTGCACTACAGGAGGCGCACTCTTAGGCGGTGGTGGCGGCGGGGGTAGTGGAGCTGGAGGCTCCGGCTTCGGGGGCTCCGGCTTTGGAGGCTCCGGTTGCCGCACCTGGGTGCGCTGGTACACGCCACCCGGCCCCGGCGTAAACCTGCTGTACATGTGGGATCACCTTCCTTTTCTACCATCTATTCCTCACGATCAGTATGCTGCAGCGCGAAGCTGGCTAGACTGGACAACCGGGCTAGCTGCATGGCCTTTTCCAGCTTTTCCCGCCTCTTAGGTGACAGATAGGGACGCAGCGCTTGGAAAAGCGCCGTATGCCGATTGTCCCCTTGGAGCTGTGTCAGCATACTGCTCAAGCCCTGTATTGGGACATCGCTGTTTTTTGGCTCAGGTGCATCCTGGGGCAGCTTCGAGCCAAGGGACTGCGCAACATTCATGACCTGTGCCATGACGTCAGGATCGTTTAAGAGCTTATCAAGCGCTTCGTCCAGATTTTCCATGCCTTACTCCGTT
>JAZLFG010000096.1:0-60673 GCA_045615685.1 Faecousia sp. | reverse complement strand
TGGATTTCGGCACGGGTCGTGCAATTCTGGCCATTATTGTGGCGGTGTTCTCGTCGGTCGCCATGTCCGGTATCCCCGGCGGCGGCGGTGTGGGTGAGCTGGTGCTGTGCACCATCTTCTTCCCGGATCATCTGGCCATTGCCTATCCCATTGCCATCGCTCTGGGCGATCTGGTGGATCCGCCCGCTACAATGGTCAACGCGGCTGGCGACTATGTGGCCTCCTTTATCGTGTCCCGTTTTGTGGACGGGAAGGACTGGCTCCTGCGCAACCGCAATAAGAGGGCCGAGAAAGCAAAGAAATAAGAAAATTCATTTGCCCGGAAAGCAGCCACATGTGGTTCTTTCCGGGCAGATTTTTTAACCCCAGAGGGCTGAGAGCATGGGGATGACCTGTTTTTTGCGAGACAGGACATTCGGAAGGTAGCAGCGGTTGTGCGCGACCTCTACATTGAAGGCGGTGCGGATGCTCTCATCGTCGCCCACGAACAGAAGCTCTGTGCCGGAGCGCAGCACGTCTGTCAGCATCAGGAGTACCATGGCATAGTGGTGCTGGGTTTTCGTCTCCTCCATGAGGGAGAGAAATTCCTCCTGGCGCGCCAGCATTTTCCCTGCGTCCACGCAGGTGATCTGACTGACGCCCAGGTCATGGCCCGCGATGTGAAACTCTTTAAAATCAGCGAAAAACAGCTCACGAACGCTCTTGTTTTCATTGGCTGACACCGAAAAGATTGCTTGCCCCAATTCCTCCAGGGATTCTCCGGCGAGGCGGGCCATGCGCTCAGCCATCCGGTGATCGCTCCCCGTGCAGGTGGGAGATTGGAAGAGGACGGTGTCGGAGAGAATGGCGGCAGCGAGAAGACCCGCGAGCTTTTCTGAGGGCATCAGTCCTCTCTCCTGGTACATTCGGGCGATGATGGTGGCAGTGCTGCCGACCGGTTCGTTTCGGAACCGGATGGGCGCGCTGGTCTGAATGTCTGCCAGGCGGTGGTGATCGATGATTTCCAGAATTTCTGCCTGATCTAAACCGGGTACCGATTGGGAAAACTCATTATGGTCAACCAATACAACCCGTTTTCGCCGAGGCCGCAGCAGATGATAGCGGGAGAGGGTTCCCACCACTCGCTCGTTTTCGTCCAGGATTGGATAGCTGCGATAGCGAGTCTTGAGTACGATTTCCTGCACATCATCAATGAAATCCTCCAAATGGAAGGAAATGAGTGCCTCCCGGCTGCAAATATCTCCCACAGCGGTGGCCTGATAAAGCATCCGCGCCGCCTTAAATGCATCCAGTGGAGTGGAAATGAGGCAGGTTCTTGTGGAAATCGCGCGAAGTGCCTCGCTGACCTCTGTCTGGCATAAAATCAGGCAGTTTACGCCAAGCTCCAAGGCCCTCCGGATCATATCCGGTTGATGGCCGCAGATGACGATGGTATCCGGTCGGGAGAACAGCAGGCTTTCCCGCTGCTGGGGCAGAGCAATGACAACTTCTCCGGAAATTTCATCTGTCAGATGCCCGGCCTCGTTGAGAATTTTTCCATCCAGTACGCCCAAAAGGTTGAACACCGGTACCGGCGCAAGGGCGGGGTTCTGGATTGTTTGCATATCGTGGTCGGCGATTTCTTGCGCGGAGATCATGCCGTAGAGCCGCCCTTCATCGTCGCACACGGGCAGAGCGGGAATGCCCTCATTTTTTTGCAGGAGCTTCCAGGTATGGCGAATGGTCACGGCCATATGGAGGGTGGGCGGAGTGTCGTAGTCCAGATCCCGCACCTGGGTGCGCAGAGTCTTCAGATGCAGGGGCGGCTCCATGCCGAAGCGATCCAGCACAAGCTTTGTTTCGTCGCTGAGCTGTCCCAGCCGGGCAGGGATGTATTCTCGGTTGCCTAAAGCATTGCGCAGAGCGGCGTAGGCCATGGCGGAGACGATGGAGTCGGTATCGGGATTCCGGTGGCCGGTGACATAGATGGGTTCCATAGCGTCCTCCTTGCATCGTTTGTGGGAACGTATGACTAGTATGCCACCTTGTTTCGGTCGATAACACGAATGTTTGGGTGACATTGAATATTTTTGCACAAAAAATGGAAGAGTTTTTCTCCATTGGAGGAAAGAAAAGCGTGCAGAATTCACAAAATAACAGGGAGGTGCTTGAGAATGATGATGGAAATGTGTATAATTTATAGCAAAGATGATCTGAACGCACGACGCTGCGTACAAAGAGGAGGAAGCTTTGGCTAAGACGAAAGCGGAGGCCCTGGAGACATTTGCCCGGGGCGAAAATTTCCATGCGGCAAGCCTCTTGGGCTGCCACCCGATGCGAAGTGGGTTTGTGTTTCGCGTGTGGGCGCCCCGGGCGCTGGGGGTTAGCGTGGTGGGTGATTTCAATTTCTGGAATTCAGAGGATTTGCCCATGAAGCCCATTGGCTTCGGTGTATGGGAGGCCTACAGCGCATTTGCCCGGGAGGGGCAGGCATATAAATTCTGTGTCACCAGACCGGATGGCACCGCGGTCTACAAATCTGACCCCTATGCCTTTGCCTATTGCCCGCTGCCGGACACGTCCAGCCGCATCTGCCGTCTCGACGGCTACCGGTGGGGCGACGGCGCGTTCCGCAGGCGCGTGGCAGCGAGGCAGCCCCTCTTGCATCCTATGAATATCTATGAGGTACACCTGGGCTCCTGGAAGCGCCACGAGGATGGCAGCTTTTACACCTATACAGAGCTTGCCCAGGAGCTGCCTGCCTATTGCGCGCAGATGGGCTACACGCATTTGGAGCTGATGCCTGTGACCGAGTACCCCTATGATCCCTCCTGGGGTTATCAGGTAACCGGTTATTTTGCTCCAACCCACCGCTATGGCAGTCCGCAGGAATTCATGGGCTTTGTGGACGCTTGCCATCAGGCAGGGCTGCAGGTCATTCTGGATTGGGTGCCGGCACATTTTCCGAAGGATGAATGCGGCCTCTATGAATTTGACGGAAGCTGCTGCTATGAGCTTTCCGACCCGAGGATGAACGAGCATCCGGACTGGACGACCCGAATTTTTGATTTTGGTAAGGGCGAGGTGCAATCGTTCCTTATTTCAAGCGCGGTGCATTGGTTGGAGCGGTACCACATCGACGGGCTTCGGGTGGACGCGGTGGCCTCCATGCTCTACCTGGATTATAACCGGCCGAACTATGTACCCAACCGCTACGGCGGCCGGGAAAATTTGGAGGCAATTGATTTCCTGCGGAAGCTGAATCGGGTAGCCTTCTCTGTGAACAAAAATGTCCTTATGGTGGCGGAGGAATCTACGGCATTTCCTCTGATCACCAAGCCGGATTTCGTTGGTGGTCTGGGCTTTCTTTATAAATGGAACATGGGGTGGATGAACGATCTACTGTTCTACATGGCCCGCGATCCCCTGTTCCGCAAGTGGGAGCACAATAAGCTCACCTTCCAGATGACCTACGCGTTTTCTGAGAATTACATTCTTCCCCTGTCCCACGATGAGGTGGTACATGGCAAGCGCTCGCTCATCGAGCGGATGCCCGGGGAATACGATGAAAAGTTTTCCAACCTGCGGGCTTTTTTCGCCTACCAAATGGCGCAGCCCGGAAAAAAGCTGAATTTTATGGGCAGTGAATTCGCCCAGTTCATCGAGTGGGATTACCGCCAGGGGCTCGACTGGCTGCTGCTGGCCTATGATCGGCATCGGCAGATGCAGGACTTTGTGCAAACCCTCAACCTTCTCTACCGGGATACCCCGGCGCTGTGGGAGAATGATCTCGACTGGGGCGGCTTCACCTGGTGCGAGCCTAACGACGCTGACCGCAGTATGCTTTCGTTCGTGCGATGGGATCGGCGGGGAAGGGGAATTCTCGTGGTATGCAATTTCTGCCCGGTGCGCCGGGAGCTACGCATCGGCCTGCCGACGCCCTGCCGACTTGTGCCGCTATTGAACACAGATGATGAAGCCTTCGGCGGCAGTGGAGTCCCGCTGATTCCCTGCCACACCCAGAGAATTTCGGCCAATGGATTTGAGCACAGTGCGGTCGTGCTCTCGCCGCCTATGTCGGTGAGCTACTACCGTATCATAAAGCGTAGGCCCGCGAACCGGGCCAAAATAGTACTAGAAAAGGACAAGGAGTAACGCCATGAAGTTTGAAAAAAAGCGCTGCGTTGCCATGCTGCTGGCAGGGGGACAGGGCAGCCGCCTGAAGATTCTAACCGAGAACACGGCAAAGCCCGCCGTCCCCTTTGGCGGGAAATATCGAATTATTGATTTTCCCCTGTCCAATTGCGTCAATTCCGGCATCAATACCGTCGGAATTCTGACCCAGTATCAGCCGCTGGAGCTCAATGAGTACATTGGCAACGGCCAGCCCTGGGGTCTTAATAAGTCTCACGGCGGTGTGCAGGTGCTGCCGCCCTATGCCAGAAGCAAGAAGTCGGAGTGGTATAAGGGCACGGCCAACGCCATTTGCCAGAACATCCCATTTATCGACCGTTATCGGCCGGAGAATGTGCTGATTCTTTCCGGCGATCATATCTATAAAATGGACTATTCCGACATGCTCCGGGTCCACGAGCAGACCGGCGCGGATTGCACCATTGCGGTACGGGATGTCCCCCTGTCGGAAGCCTCCCGCTTTGGCATCATGAACACCCGCGCCGACGGCAGTATCTACGAGTTTGAGGAGAAGCCCGCCAACCCCAAGAGCACCAACGCCTCCATGGGCATCTATATCTTCAAATGGAGCGTCCTTCGCGCCTTCCTGCTGGCAGACGACGAGGATCCGAATTCGGAGAACGATTTCGGGAAAAATATCATTCCCAATCTGCTTGAAAGCGGCCATCGCCTCTATGCCTATGCCTTTAATGGTTACTGGAAGGATGTGGGGACAATCTCCTCCCTGTGGGAGGCCAATATGGAGCTTCTGGGCCACAATCCCGCCTTTGACCTCCATGGCAAGGATAAAATTTATGCCAGAAACTACGCCATGCCTTCGAGCTTTATCTCTCGGGAGGCCCGGATCGAGGACGCCCTGATCGCGGAGGGCTGTGAGATTTTTGGGTCGATTCGCCACAGCGTGATTTCCACCGGCTGCACGGTAGAGCATGGCGCAATCGTGGAGGACAGTGTGATTATGCCCAATGTCCACGTGGAGACAGGTGCAGTCATCCAAAACGCCATTGTTGGTGAAGATGCGGTCATCTGCCGGGATGCAAAGATCGGCGGCGTTCATGTAGGCGAGGGAGAACGGAGTATCAGTGTGATTGGCAAGGGATTCCGCATTGAGGGAAATGCCGTGGTCGTGCCTGGCCAGATCAGGGGATAGAAAGGAGAATGACCCAATGAAAGCAATGGGGATTATTTTTGCCAGCATTTACGACAGCTCTCTGGGAGATCTGACAAATAAGCGCACAATTGCCTCCCTGCCTTTTGGCGGACGCTATCGTCAAATTGACTTTACATTGTCCAGCATGACAAACTCCGGGATTTCCCATGTGGGCATCATTACAAAGCAAAAATATCAGTCCCTCATGAGCCACATTGGCTCCGGGGAGAGCTGGGATATGGAGGTGGGCGAGCAGCTGGAATTTCTGACGCCCTACGCCATGGGGATCTCCGGGCCCTACCGCGGCAAGCTGGATGCCCTCAACGCGGTGCGCACCTATTTGGAGCTGGCCAAGGAGGAATATGTGGTGCTGGCCGACGGCGCGGTGTTGTGTGCCATTGATTTCAGCCGTGTGCTGGCCCATCACATCGCTTCCGGCTGCGACGTGACCGTCGTTGCCAAGGAGGGAATTGCCAATGGGAGCAAACAGCTCGATTTGGCGGTACAAGTGGATGCGGATGGAATTGTGACGGACATGGCGGTGGACTACTGCGCCGATCGCTCCTATTTTGCCTCCATGGGCATGTATGTCCTGCGCCGGGAGATGCTGATTCACGCCTGTGATGAGGCAGTTGCCCGGAGCCGCTACCATTTTGAGAGAGACTTCCTGCTGCGCGGCTTTACAAAGGGTACGCTCAAGGCCGATGTCTATAAATTTAAGGATGTGGCACTCTTCAATGAAAGTACCGAGGAATATTATCGCAACTCTCTGGCTGTGCTGGACGCCGATGTGCGCCACAGTCTGTTCCGCAGTGATATGAACATCTACACCCGTCCTCGCAATGAGGTGCCTGCCTATATCGGCCCCGAGGGGAAGGTCTATGACAGCATTGTCGGCGACGGCAGCGTGGTGGACGGCCGGGTGGAGCATTCGGTGATCTTCCGGGGCGTCCATGTGGAGCGCGGCGCTAGCATCCAGGACAGCGTCCTATTGCAGGATGTGGAAGTGGGTACGGGCGCACAGCTTTCCTGCGTCATTCTGGATAAGGCGGTACGGGTGCGACCCGGTGCAAGGCTCATCGGCACGCCGGAGCATCCGGTCATCGTAAAGCGGGGGGAAGTGATATGAGGATTGCAATGGTGGCGTCGGAGGGCGCACCCTTTGTCAAGACGGGCGGATTGGGCGATGTGATGCAGGCTTTGCCGGAAGCTCTGGCCGCGATCCCGCGAAATGAGGTGTGCGTATTTTTGCCCTGTTACAAGCGGGTCAAGGAGGCCTACGGCAACCAACTGGAGCTGCTGACCAATTTCGAGGTCAACCTGGGTTGGCGGCGGCAGTATGTGGGTGTGATGAAGCTCCGCAGCCGCCGCAGAAAGCTTCAGATCTTTTTTATTGACAATGAATATTATTTTGGCCGGGATGGCATTTACGGCTTCGCAGACGACGGCGAGCGCTATGCCTTCTATTGCAAAGCTGTGCTGGCGGCCCTTGCCTATCTCAACTTCCAGCCGGACATTCTCCAGTGCAACGACTGGCAGACGGCGCTGATTCCTCTTTTGGCCAGAAGTGAATATAGTGCCGACTTTGGCAGCGTTAAGACGGTGTTCACCATTCACAATGTGGAATATCAGGGCTGGACCGACCGGTGGTTTTTCTACGATGCGCTGGAGCTGCCAGACTGGTGTTTGGAGCGGCTGGCGGTGGAGGATTCTCTCAACTTCATGAAGGCCGCGATTGAGACGGCCGACTGTGTGAGCACGGTTTCCGAGACCTATGCCCAGGAGCTCCTCTATCCCTATTACGCCCATGGAATGGATGCGGTTTTGCGAGCCAACAGCCACAAGCTCCATGGCATCGTCAATGGCATTGACACCAAGGTCTTCTCCCCCCAGACGGATCCTGCCCTCTTCTGCAACTACAACGCATTGAGCTTTGCCGAGGGAAAGGCCGAAAATAAGGCAAAGGTGCAGGCACTGTGCGGTCTTTCCCAGCGGCCGGAGGTTCCCCTGATGGCTATGGTCACCCGGCTGGCGGGGCACAAGGGCATCGACCTTCTGTGCTATGTGATGGATCGACTGATGGAGCAGGATGTGCAGCTTGTGATCGTTGGTACCGGCGAAAACAAATTTGAGCAGACTCTTTTAGCGGCCCAGGCGCGGTATCCCGGCAAGCTCAGCGTCAATCTTCTCTTCAATACCGCCCTTGCCAGCCAGCTCTATGCGGCAGCGGATATTTTCCTGATGCCCTCCCGCAGCGAACCCTGCGGTCTGTCGCAGTTGATTGCCATGCACTATGGCACGATTCCTGTGGTCAACGAAACTGGCGGCTTAAAGGATACCGTGAGCGCCTACAATACCGATACCCAGGAAGGCCGGGGCTACACCTTCCAGAGCTATAATGCCGATGATTTCTTAGCCGCAATTGGGCGCTGCCTTGATCTCTTCATCTGGACGCCGGATAGATGGAAGGCTTTGGTTCGTGCGGATATGCAGCTCGATGTGGGCTGGCGCGTCCCGGCAGGAAAATATATGCAGATGTTCCAAGCACTTTTGAATTGATATGCGAATCCTATATAACAGCAAGAAATCCCAGTTTAAGACGCCCTTTGGCACGGTTTTGCCGGGGCAGGAGGTGACCCTGCACCTTCACATTCCGGAAAGCTGCCAAACCACCAGAGTTTGGTTGGTGTTGGAGGCGGAGGATGGCTCTGCCTGCAAGCGGCTGCCCATGGCGCTTGCGCGGCGGGAGGGGCCTTACGAAATCTACCGTGTGCGGTTTCCATTGGACGAATGCGGCCTCTATTTCTACTATTTTGACATTCAAACCGAGACCACGGATTTTCCCCTCTATAAGCAGGGGAACGACACCAATATGTGCGCCGGCGACAAATGGCAGCTCAGCTGTATCCCAGCAGATTTCCATGTGCCCGAGATGGCCCGGGGTGCAGTGATGTACCAGGTGTTCCCGGATCGCTATTACCGAAGCGGCGCCTGTGACCTGACTGAGAAGCTCACACCCTACACCATTCATTCGGACTGGTACGAGCTGCCGGAATACCGCCCGGACCGCAGCGGTGAGATCACGAACAGCGATTTCTTTGGCGGAAATCTTCGTGGTATCCGGGAAAAACTGCAAAAAATCCAACAGCTCGGGGTGGAATATCTCTATCTCAACCCGATTTTCATGGCCTACTCCAACCATCGCTACGATACCTGCGACTACAAGCGGGTGGATCCTATGCTGGGCACGGAGGAGGATTTTCGGGCCTTATGCGACTCTGCTCATGCGATGGGAATGCGGGTCATTCTGGATGGTGTGTTTTCCCATACCGGAAGCGACAGTGTTTATTTTGATGTCCACAACCGCTTCGGCGGCGGTGCCCTAACGGGAGAAAGCTCTCCTTATTATAGATGGTACGATTTTCGGCATTTTCCGAGCGATTACAATAGCTGGTGGGGCATTCGGACGCTGCCCTGTGTCAAAAAGCTGGAGCCCTCCTACATGGACTATATCATCCGGGATGAGGATAGCGTCATTGCGCACTGGCTCAAATTGGGAGCAGACGGCTTCCGGCTGGATGTGGTGGACGAGCTGCCGGAACCCTTCCTTAGGGCGCTTAGAACACGGCTGCGGGAGCTGAATCCCGATGCGCTTCTCATCGGCGAGGTCTGGGAGGATGCCTCCAATAAGATCGCATACGATGTGCGCCGCACCTATTTTACCGGGGCGGAGCTGGACAGCGTGATGAATTATCCATGGCGAACGGCGATTTTGCGCTACTGTGCCGGGCAGGATGATGGTACCGGTCTGTCAGGCAGCATCGAGACCATTGCGGAGAATTATCCGCCTCAGGTGCTCCTGTGCGTCATGAATTCCCTCAGCACCCACGATACCGCCCGCGCTTTGACCCAACTGGTCGATCCCTTTGAGGGCAGCCGGGAGCAAAAAGCGGCGCGGATGCTTTCTCCGGAGGCTAGAGCGTTGGGACTTAAACGGCTTCGTATGGCCATGGCGCTCCAGTTCTTCCTGCCGGGGATGCCCTGCATCTACTATGGCGATGAAGCGGGCCTGGAGGGCTATGCCGATCCGTTCAATCGCCGCTGCTATCCCTGGGGCAGGGAGGACGAGGCGCTGGTGCGTTTTGTTGCTGCCCTTGGCTGCCTGCGAAGGGAGAGCGATGTGCTGCGCTTAGGCAGCGTGGAGGTCATCCTTTCAGGCGGCGGACGCATTCAGCTTCAGCGGGAATTCAAGGGAAAGCGGATGGAGCTGTCCTGCAACAATAGTGCCTCTCCCTGGTGTATTCCTGAGGCGAAGCTCGTATTAGGAGGCCTCCTCCAGAGCGTGAGTGCCCAGGAATTTACCCTTGATCCTGGCGGCTTTGCCATCTGGACGCCATAAAAAACGCAGCGGAACAGCCTTGAGGAAGCTGTTCCGCTGTATTGCATTTTTAGGGAAGGGTGAGGGTCAACCCAGCGTACATCTGTATGATTTGGTCGCCAAGCACTTCCTTCAGAAGCTCGAAAGCCCGGTCGCCGGTGCAGTGGCCGGTCACGATCCGTGCGATGCCGGTTTCTTTGATGCGCTTGGCCAGTGTCCGCACCGTATCATCCGACGAGCGGAACAGATGGAGGCCCCCCACCAGGGCGAGAAGTCGCTTCCCGGGGAAGGCGGCGGCTACCTCGTTTAGGATGTTGTCCGCGCCGACATGGGAGCAGCCGCTAAGAATGACTAGCCCTGCCTCTGTGTCAAATACCAGGCTTTGCTCGTGGGCAAAGGTCTCTGGCAAAAAATTTCCGTCTTCTTTTGTGTACATACCTGCCTGCTGGCCGATTTTTTCCAGCTTCGGGGTGGTGTGGGGGAGAAGTGTGACCCCCGGCATTAGGCAGTAGGCTCCCTCCACATAGACAAGCCTGTCGGGATACTGATCCAGAAGCCCTGGACGGATGCCGATATATTCCGGCCCGTTCTCCTTTTGGCTGTAGCAGTTTTCCCGGCAACAGGCGCGGAGGTAGAGCTTTGCCTTTTGATTCTCGGCAAAGAAGGCGTCCAGTCCGTTGGCGTGGTCGTAGTGGGCGTGGGATAGGATGCCGTAGTCCACATCTGCCAGGGAAACGCCCATCGCTTTGGCATTCTCCGCAAAAGCGCCGGTGGATCCGGTGTCCAGCAGGAAGTTCTTTCCGCCGTAGGTAATGTGCAGCGATAAGCCCCATTCTCCCACGCAATCACCGTGGGGGAGGTTGTCGATCAATACCCGAAGGCGCATCGTATGTTTAGGGTTCCCGGATCACGATTGATTCGATGATCGGCTGTGCTTCGGGAGCGATGGTGCCGTTGTCGTCGGTGGGCTCGGCGTCGGCGCAGATGGCGTCTACATATTCCATGCCCTCGGTCACATGGCCGAAGCCGGCATACTGGCCATCGAGGAAGGTGCTATCGGACTGCACAATGAAGAACTGGCAGCTTGCGCTGTTGTAGTCGGTGGCGCGGGCCATGGAGATGGTACCGCGGGTGTGAGAAATGTTGTTTTCCACACCGTTGGCGGAGAATTCGCCGATGATATCTGTGCCGCTGTCGCCGGAACCGGTGCCGGTGGGATCACCGCCCTGCATCATGAAGCCATCCATGATGCGGTGGAAGGTGAGGCCGTCATAGAAGCCGCTCTTGGCAAGGGAGACAAAGTTCTCGACTGTAATGGGGGCGGTGTCGCCGTCGAGCTGGACGGTGATGGTACCGTAGTCCTTCACGGTAATGTCGGCAAAATATGTACCGGAGGTGGTGGGTGCTTCTTCTGTGGGTGTCTCTTCTGTAGGTTCTTCGGAAATGGGTGTATCTTCGGAAGTCAGGGAAGTAGGCTCGGCAGACGTCGGCTTATTCACAAGAGAGGTTGCCAAAACGCCTGCGATGGTGACGACGGCCAGCAAGGCAAAAATTGAAATGACAATAATGATGGTTTTTGTGCTGGGCTGTGCTTGCTTAGGGGTGGGTTTCTTCTGTGCCATGATAGGTCTTCCTTTCTTTATTCCGGCTGCATGGTTGCAGCAGGTTTTCTAATCCAGCAGTGCCTCGATTTGCTTCTTTGACTGTAAACCGATGGCTTGATCCACAAATTTGCCGTTTTTAAAGACTAATAGGGTAGGAATGCTGGCAATGCCGTACTCGATGGCAAGGCCGGGTTCCTCATCCACGTTGACCTTCCCGACTTTCACACTGTCCTCTCGCTCTGCGGCGATTTCTGCGACGATGGGGGCGAGAGCCTGGCAGGGCGGGCACCAGGTGGCCCAGAAATCGAGCAGCACCGGCACGTCGGAGGCGAGCACCTCCTGGGCAAAGTTTTGACTTGTGATGGTGACCTCGGCCATGGCAGTGTACTCCTTATTTTGATTTATAGTATAGCATACAGTGGCAGAAGCCCTCGTATGTAGGGTCGTCGATCTGCTGGCGGAACTCCTGGCACATGCATTTGTTTTCTTCCGTGCGGGCAAGACGGCAAGGGCAGTAGCCGCCGGTGCGTGCCAGACCTTCACGAATCATTTTGACGACCTCTTCATCTGGGTTGAGTGTAATTTTCATCGTATGATCCTTTGGTTTTCATAGAATTGCCAATCATCTGACTTTTCCTATTATACCACGTTTTTTAGAAAAAATTTGAAAAAACAGGGGGGTTAGGCCATATTTTTTGTGCGACTGCGGTAAATGTTCCCGGTCAGCGCAATTGCTACGATGCAGGCGGCGAATTCTGCGATAGGGAAGGAGAGCCACACGAGCCTTTCCGCACCCGGCTGCCTGGACAGGAACCACGCCACCGGCAGCACGACCACAATCATGCGAAGAAGCGAAATGAGCAGGGAATAGACGCCGTTACCCAGCGCCTGACAGACGCCCTGTAAAATGACATTGGCTCCTGCGAACAAAAAGCCCAGAGTGATGATCCGAAGCGCCTGGACGCACAGCGCTACCGCCTCTCCGGATACAGCGAACCAGCCTACCACCTGTTGGCAGAAGCTCTGCAAAACTGCGGTACCTGCCAGCATGATGCCACTGACGATGGCAAGACCACAGAAAATGGACTGCCGGATGCGCTTTTTCTGCCTGGCGCCATAGTTGAAGGAGATTATGGGCACAGAGGCGTTGTTCAGCCCGAAGGCGGGCATGAAGATGAAGCTTTGCAGCTTGAAGTAGATGCCATAGGCGGTGATGGCGCATTCGGAGATGCCGCCAAGGATCAGATTGATCCCATAGGACATGACTGAGGTGAGGGACTGCATGGCGATGGCCGGCGCTCCAACGGCGTAGATGCGGCCAATAATGGAAAGGTCCGGCTTCAGCATGGAAAGGTGCTTGTCCAGCTCGTGATTGCGCCGCAGATGGAGAAGCATAGCCGCGATGCAGGAGGCAAACTGGCCAATCACCGTGGCAATGGCCGCACCGGCGACTCCCATTGCGGGGATCCCGAAGTAGCCGAAGATAAAGACCGGATCGAGGGCAATGTTGGTCAGCGCACCGACCAACTGGCCCACCATGGCGCAGGTGGACTTGCCGGTGGATTGGAGGAGCTTTTCAAAGCACAGATAACCCGTCACGCCCAAAGAGCAGATGGTAAGAATGCGGAGGTAGGAGGTGCCAAACTGTAGAGTGACGGGATCTTTCGTCTGAGAAGCAATGTAGGGGCCTGCGGCAAAGAGACCAAAGAGCAGGATGAATACAAAATAGACCATACTCAGGACGATGGCGTTGCCCGCAATGCGGCTGGCCAAAGTTCTCTTCCCTTCGCCAAGGCTGCGGGAAAGCGCTGCGTTGACGCCTACGCCGGTGCCGACGCAAAGGGCGGTGATGAGAAGCTGAATTGGGAAGGCCAGGGTGAGTGCGTTCACGGCTTTGTCACCGGCGTTTATGATTGTAGCGGTGTCCGGAATATGAGAAACGTAAAGGCTATCCACAATATTGTACAGTGCCTGTACGAGCATCGAGAGCATCATAGGCGTGCTCATAGAGAGCATCAGCTTGGGAATGGGTACAGTACCCATAGGATTTTGCGGGAGTGTATTGGTGCTTTGTGACATATTCGGTTTAATCCTCCGGGATTTCATGGGATTGCGCCAGTGCCCGGAGCGTATCGCCGGTAAGGCGGTAGGTAGTCCATTCGGTCATTGGTGCGGCGTGCAGGGAGAGGTAGAAGTCAATGCTGGGCTGGTTCCAGTCGAGGCAGGCCCACTCCAGGCGGCCACAGCCCCGCTCCAGTGTGAGCTGGGCCAGGCGGTGCAGCAGCGCCTTTCCGCAGCCGAGGCCCCGATATTCGGGCAGGACAAACAAATCCTCCAGATAAATACCCGCCCGGCCCAGGAAGGTGGAGAAATTGTGGAAGAACAGGGCAAAGCCTACGCTTGTTCCGTCCAGCTCTGCGAGCAGAACCTCTGCCTTTTGCTTTTCAAAGATCCACTCCCGGAGCAGCTCCGGTGTTGCGATGACCTGATCGGACATGTGCTCATAGTCTGCCAGTGCCTGAATGAAGCGGAGAATCGTCGGGGCGTCCGCTTCTGTGGCGGGGCGAATATGGATGTTTTGCTTCATGATATTACTCCTCATTTGATTATGTGGATTCGCGGGAGCTTTCTATCTGCTGAATCCGAGCGAGGTTGACGACCTCATATTCATTAAAGATTTCCGGATCAAAGTCCTCCGGCGCGACCGTGCCTTCATACCAGCTTTGGCTGTCGAAGTATTCCTGAATCCAGGCGGTGACAAAGCGGCGGCCATGGCGGGCAAAGATTTCGTTGCGAGCGAGGATCAGCTCTGTGTCTGTCAGATTTTCCAGAGAGGCTACGGTGATGTAGGCGGTACTTGAATTGGAGATCAAGTAATCCTCCGTAGTTTCAAGGGCATCTCCTTCCGGCGCAGGAGGTACGGGTGTTGGGGTAGGCGTCGGCGTTGGGGTAGGAATTGGAACGGGAGTAGGGGCAGGAGCTGGTGCGGGAGCCGGTGTCGGAGTTGGTGGTGCGGCGGGGACAGCGGCGTTGACGGTGACATCCGCATAGACGGTTGCCATCTGTCCGTCGGGCAGAGATACCTTAGCGGAAATCCTTGCGGTGCCTTCGCCAACGGCCTGCACGCGGCCATCGGTAACGGCGGCTACCAGTGTATCTGAGCTTTCCCACTGCGCAACATATTCAATATTCTCCTGCGGCGGGTCTGCGTTAATCTGAAGCGTGAAGGTGTCTGCATTACCGGCAGTCAGGGTCATTTCCTCCGGCGTCAGGGTCACCTGGTATTCCACAGGAGCGGATTCGACAGTCAAAAGCAGCTCTGCTCCGACTACCGGGCCTTCCACTGTGGCAAGCAGAACGCGGATGGTTGTGTCACCTGCTGCAATGCCGGTGACAAGGCCGTCTGCCACCGTGGCGACGGCTTCATTGCTGGAGGTCCAAACGGCACGCTTGATCTCTACCTCCGGGTCAATTCGTGTCTGCAGCGTGACGGATTCTCCCGCGACTACAGAGTTTTCTCCGATAATAGCGGCTTGATAGGAGGTCGGCCGATCTGGCGTGGGCGCATCTATGGGATCAGTGATGACTGGCGGCTCATTGATTGGCGGCTCGATTTCCTTTGGTCGGCTGACCAATAGAATGATCACAACCACCAGGACGCACACGGCCACAGCCGCTAAAATTGCCGGAAGCAACCATTTGCGCCTTGGCCTTTCCGGGGTGGGCGCAGGCGGCGTTTCTTCTACGCAGCGTGTGCCGCAGTATCGGCAGTAGATGGCATGTTCCGGCAGATCTCTGCCGCAGTGTTTACAGATCATGAAGGATCAGCTCCTTTATATTGGTACTTCGCAGGCGAAGGGGAAAAATCCATGAGCAATCTACACTATTTTACATTATACCATCTTTTTCGCCCCGGTTCAACTGGTTCTTTTCGGGGAAAGCAATTTGTTATGTAAAGTAAATCGCAGGATTGACACAGAGGCCAACATACTGTACTATGTATTCCGATGCAAAGGAGGGAAAACGTTATGGAAATGAAAAAAATCTACCATTCCCTGGGGATTTCTGACAAAGTGTACCGTTATGGCGAGGAAATTGCTGCCTCTGTTCGGAATAGATTTTGCATCATCGACGAGGTGGCGGAATATAATCAGCTAAAGGTGATCGCTGCCCTCCAGAAAAATCGCGTGGACGCCACCTGCTTTGCAGCTACCACCGGCTACGGCTACGACGATCTGGGCCGAGAAAAGCTGGAACGGGTCTACGCTGATACCTTCGGCGCCGAGGCGGCTCTGGTGCGGCCCCAGATTACCTGCGGCACCCATGCATTGGCAGTGGCGCTATCGGCCAACCTCCTGCCGAGCGAGGAGCTTTTATCCCCGGTGGGTCTGCCCTATGACACCCTGCAGGAGGTCATTGGCATCCGGGACAGTCGCTGCTCTTTGAAGGAATACGGCGTCAGTTACCGGCAGGTGGATCTGCTGCCGGATGGCAGCTTTGACTATCCTGCCATTCGCGCTGCCATTGGCCCTAAGACGAAGCTGATTACAATCCAGCGTTCCAAGGGTTATGCCACCCGCCCAAGCTTTAGTGTGGCAAGGATCGGAGAGTTGATTGCCTTCTGCAAGCGCTGCAAGCCGGATGTACTGTGCATGGTGGACAACTGCTATGGAGAATTTGTCGAGCCGATGGAGCCGAGCGAATTGGGAGCGGATATGGTGGTGGGCTCTCTCATCAAGAATCCCGGCGGCGGTTTGGCTCCCATCGGCGGCTATATCTGCGGCAAACGGGAATGTGTGGAGCGCTGCGCCTTCCGCCTGTCTGCCCCGGGACTGGGGCAGGAGGTCGGCGCAAACCTCGGGCTGCTGCCTTCGCTGTTCCAGGGCTTTTTCCTTGCACCGACGGTGGTGGCGGGTGCACTCAAGGGGGCCATTTTTGCGGCCAATCTCTATGAGCGGTTGGGCTTTTCGGTGATTCCCAATGCCACCGAATCCCGCCACGACATCATTCAGGCGGTAGAGCTTGGTTCCCGGGAGGCTATGGTGGCGTTCTGCAAGGGCATCCAGGCAGCAGCACCGGTGGATAGTTATGTAAACCCCACGCCCTGGGCCATGCCGGGGTATGAGGATGAGGTCATTATGGCGGCGGGTGCGTTTGTCCAAGGCAGCTCCATTGAGCTGTCCGCCGATGGGCCGATCCGCCCACCCTACGCGGTGTACTTTCAGGGCGGCCTGACCTGGTACCATGCCAAGCTGGGCATTCTGATGAGTCTGCAAAAGCTGGTAGACGCGGGATTGGCGACCCTGCCCGATTGAGACGAAAGGAGACGGTATGCGCTGGTTTTGGATTGCCGTGGCTGCCACCCTCTGCTGGGGCTGCGCGGACATGTGTTATAAGGTGGGTGCGGATGAGGCAGACCGCTATAGCCACCTCAAGACAACGGTATTTGTAGGCCTGGTCTTCGGCCTCCACGCCCTTACAACGCTTCTTTTCGGAGACATCGGCTTTGACTGGCGAAATCTCTGGCGCTACACGCCGGTGTCCGCCATGTACATCGGCTCCATGGTGCTGGGCTACCACGGCCTGCGGTATCTGGAGCTTTCGGTCAGCTCTCCGGTGCAGAACTGCTCCGGGGCACTTGCCTGTATCCTTGGGATCGTGATCCTCCGGGAAATCCCGGATTCTCCTCTGACCTGGGCGGGCATTGCAGCCTGCTGCGTGGGCGTGATTTTACTGGGCGTGTTTGAAAAGCAGAAGCGGGATGCGGACAGAAAGCTGGACGAATCGGAACGGAAGTACCATGTGGGCTTCCTGGCCTTCCTGTTGCCGCTGGGCTACTGCGTGATTGACACGTTAGGCACCTTCCTGGACGATCCCTGCCTTTCCGTCGATTCCACCTGGCTTGTGAACGTCACGGAGGAGACCATTGAGGATGTGGGGAACACAGCATATGAGCTGACCTTCCTGCTGGTAGCTCTGGTACTCCTTGTCTACATTCTGCTGGACAGCCGCCGGAGAGGGGAAAAGCTAGTGCTGGTGGATCGGCACAACACGGGTAGGCTTTTTGCCGCTATTTTTGAGACGGCGGGGCAGTTTGCCTATGTCCATGTCATCGGCGGCAATGCCGTGGTGGCTGCGCCGATGATTGCTTCGTACTGCATGGTCTCTGTGGTCCTCTCGCGCATCTTTCTCAAAGAGCGGCTGCCAAAGCGGCAATATGCCTGTGTGGCGCTGGCATTTCTGGGAATCGTGCTGCTGGGCATCGCCGATGGCTTGGCCGGAGAGTTCTAAAATCAATAACAGAGCCATGAAACGAGCAAAAAACTCGGATCATGGCTCTGCTTGTGTTTTAATATTAAATCAATGTCGGAGACGAAGGGTTATAGGTCAATTTCGGCATATCTTACGATCTCAATCCTACCTGTCAGGCGAAGCGTAATCTCATCTACTTCCACGGTAAGCCTTCCGCCGGGTTCCGTAAACGTTCGCAGGATTGGACGTTTTTCTTTGGCGAAAAGATATGCACCGACTGCCGATGTACCACTGGCACAGGAGCTTTCCCAAAATGTCGTTCTCGCATCCGGAACATAGACAAGCGGCGTAAGCGCTGTATTTTCCGCATCCAGGAACATCATTCCAAGCGCTGCCGCTTGAAGCTCTGCACCCCATTTTTTTATAGCCATTTCGGCGGTTTTCCTGTCCATTTCCGACTCTAAAATGAGGTGTGTAATTCCATGGAACCTTACAGCAGGAGCAGAAAAGGCTTCACCGTTCCATTCGAGCGTCACCGTACTGATTTCGGTCGGCTGAGGCATCGTAACCGTGCCTGTATAGCTCCCATCCGCATTAGAAGTGATTGCAACGGGAATCTTGCAATTGGCGCCAGACACCGTTAGATGCATACTTCGGAATTCTCCCGCTTTTAGGTCTCTGCAAAGCAGAGCTGCTGCGGACATGGATGCATTGCCGCAAAATTCACCGCCTGCCATACGAAGCTTCCCGTCAGCCAAAAAGCCAACCTGCTCGGCGCTTGGCTCAAGCTCCATTAGCCTTGCGGCGATAAAAGGCTGAAGCGGTTCGCGTGTGGGAGTGACTACAAGCAGCGTGATATTTTGCGTGGGATTCAATATATAATATGCAATATTCATTATGAATTATAGTGCTGAAGGAACTGCTTTGTGCGTTCCTCCTGTGTATCGCCAAAAACCTCTTCGGGCTTGCCCTGCTCGACAATCACACCGCCGTCCATGAAGATCACGCGATCCGATACCGCACGAGCAAAGGGCATCTCGTGCGTCACAATCACCATGGTCATGGATTCCTCGGCAAGCTGCTTGATGACCTTGAGTACCTCACCGGTAAGCTCGGGATCAAGCGCCGATGTGGGTTCGTCGAAGAAAAGGATCTCCGGCTTCATTGCAAGTGCGCGGACGATTGAAACACGCTGCTTCTGCCCGCCGGAAAGCTCGCTTGGATAGGCTTCTGCCTTATCCGAAAGGCCCATTTTATTAAGAAGCGCCGTCGCCTCGGCACGAACCTCCTTCGGGTCGCGTTTTTGCACGGATAGGGGTGCATTTGTAATATTTTTCATGACCGTCCAGTGGGGAAACAAATTAAAATTCTGAAAAACAAGTCCAAAATAGCGGCGGAACTTGTTAAGGTTCTTTTCGTAGGTCATTTTACCATCTTTTAAAAGGCAAACCGGATCCCCCATATAGGAAAGGGTGCCGCCGTCAATTGTTTCCAGCAGCGTGGCACAGCGAAGCAGGGTGGATTTTCCTGAACCGGACGGACCGATGATGGATACGACCTCGCCTTTATTTACAGAAAGAGAGATATCCTTTATCACATGATTACTGCCGAAGGATTTTTCGATGTTTTGCATATTAAGAATATTCATATCGCAAATCCTCCTTAAATGGTATAATAGCTCATCGACTTTTCAACCTTGCCCATCGCAAAGCCTACAATCGCATTGAATACGTAATAGAATACACCTGCTACCACAAAAGGCATAAAGCTGGTCTGAGAGTTGGCGATTTCCTTGCCGATTGTGAACATTTCCTGATACGAAACAGTAAACGCCATGGAGGTATCCTTTACCAAGGTCACAATTTCGTTGGTGATGCTTGGCAAAATGCGTCGGATGACCTGAGGGAGAATGATTTTGATAAAGGTTTGCGCTTTGGAATATCCGAGCACCTGCGCTGCCTCGTACTGACCGACAGAGATTGACTCGATACCGCTGCGGTATATTTCTGCAAAATAGGCAGCGTAATTGATTGTAAACGCAATGACAACGGGAATCAGCTTGTTGCGCGATACGCTGACGCCAAAAAGATAATATGGCCCATATGTCACGGCAATGAGCTGGAGCATGAGGGGTGTCCCGCGCAAGACAGAAATGCAGAACCGGATGATACTTGAGATAATCTTGTTTTTGGATTTTCGCAGGAGTGCGACGATCATACCGAGAGGCAATGAAAAGAGTGTGGTAAGGAAAAAAATTGCGCAGGTTTTTCCGAGACCTTCCGCCATTTTTGTGATCATTGTGATGATACTCATAAAATCCCTCCATTCTGAACCGACGAATAATAAGGAAATTCCTGAAAACACGACAAGGAGTTTTCAGGAAAATCCCAAATTTAAATCAAAGTTGTTTCATGTACCTTGGAATGAATTATTGAAGGAAAAGAAGGTTATTCACGATATCCGGATACTTCTCAGCGATTTTTGCGTAGGTTCCGTTTTCAACCAGAGCGGCTACCGCCTCTTCTATGGAGGCGCAAAGCTCTGCGTCGGTGGAACGGAAGGCGATGCCATACTGCTCTGCACCGAGATCCTCATCGATCACCTTGAAGCCTTCGTGCTCTGCCACATAGTTATCCGCAACGGGCTTATCTACGAACACGGCATCCACTGCATTGCCGGTAAGCTCTGTGAAGCACTTCAGGAAGCTGTCGCAGGTAATCACGTTGTTGAAGGTGTCAGCAAGCTCCTTCAGGCCTTCCTCATCCTTCAGGAGCGCTTCGCCGGATGTGCCAAGCTGAACCGCGACGTCCTTGCCGGCAAGATCTGCAGAGGAAGCAAAATTGCTGTCTTCCTTTACAACGAGAACCTGCTCGTTATCGAAATACGGCTTGGAAATTACGTATCCGGCCTCTTTCATGCTGTCAAGGATGGTCATGCCGGACCATACGCAGTCGCATTCATTGGAATCAAGCTGGACAAGCTTGTTGTCCCAGTTTACGCCGAAAATTTCAAATTGCCAGCCGAGATAATCGCAGGCGGCCTTACAAATTTCGACGTCAAAGCCGGTGTATTCGCCGTTGCTGTCCATATAGCTGAACGGCGGGTATTCTGCGTCAATACCCATCACGAATGTCTTTTCTCCGGGTGCGGGTGCGTTGTCTTTGCTGCAGCCAGCGAATGCAAATGCCATAAGCAGCATAAGCGCGGCGAGTGTAATAGCAAGGATCTTTTTCATAAATCAGCCCTCCAAGTCTAATTTTGTATATCACAATATTATCACATCACCGTACTAAAGTCAACCTTTTTTGCAAATGAATGCCATCTTTTTTATATGCGCTCCATAGGGATGCAGCTTCTGTCCCCAATTAATAAAAAATGTATGTCTAACCATTGACAATGCATATAAAGTGGGATATAATTATAGAAGCGTCAAGAACACCGTAAAAATATTCAGCATATTAAGGAGAGTAAAATGAAAAAGATCATTGCCCTGCTGCTTGTTCTTGTGATGGTAGCAGCTATACTTGTCGGCTGCACAGGCAGCAAGAAGCTCAAAATCCTCGACACGGAGTATGTCCAGGAGGATTACGCCATCTGTGTAGCAAAGGAGAACACCGACCTGCTCGATAGCATCAATACCGCCCTGGCAGAGCTGAAGGCAGAAGGCGTGTGCGATGCCATTATCAACAAGTACATTGCAGGTACGCCCCACAGCTATACCTTCCAGGCTGACATTGCCGCAGACGCCCCTGAGCTCATGATGGCCACCAATGCGGCGTTCCCTCCCTACGAGTACTATGAGGGCAATCGCATTGTTGGTATTGATGCGGAAATGGCCGCAGCCATCGCCGATAAGCTCGGCATGAAGCTGGTCATCGAGGACACGGAGTTTGGTTCCATCATTGGCGGTGTCCAGACCGGCAAATATGATATCGGTATGGCCGGTATGACGGTGACGGATGAGCGCCTGGAGAGTGTCAATTTCTCCGACATTTACGCCACCGGCATCCAGTCTATCATTGTCGTGGAAGGCAGCAAGATCACCTCTGTGGACGACCTGTATGAGGCCGACTATCTGATTGGCGTACAGCAGGATACCACCGGCGATATCTTCTCCGCGGATGACTTCGGCGAAGATCGTGTGGTTCGCTTCCCCAAGGGCGCAGATGCTGTGCAGGCGCTGCTCACCGGAAAGATTGACTGCGTTATCATCGACAACGAGCCTGCCAAGAGCTTTGTTGCATCCAACAACGGCTGATCCCTGGCACCTATCAGGCAGGGGCTCTTTTTCGGGCCCCTGCCTTTTTGAAATCGCCGCTTTGCCTGCAGCAGGCGGTTTTGGAGGTAAGAGATGAATTTTATTGATAACTTCAAGGCGAAGTTTATCCTTTGCTTTGTCGAGGATAACCGCTGGCAATATCTGCTTCGCGGTCTGCGTAATACACTGGTCATCACCTTTTTTGCCCTTCTTTTAGGCATCGCCATTGGTGTGGTGGTGGCGATTGTCCGGGCTTCCTACGATAAGAACAGGGAAACAATGCGCCCGGGCTTTGGCACGACTCTGCTGAAAATTTTTAACGGAATTTGTCGGATCTATCTGACGATCATCCGTGGCACCCCGGTGGTGGTGCAGCTCATGATCATGTATTTTGTCATCATGGTTTCCACCCGGAACGGGATTGTGGTGGCCTGCCTGACCTTTGGCATCAACTCCGGCGCGTATGTGGCGGAGATCATTCGCGGCGGCATTATGTCGATCGACAAGGGGCAGTTTGAGGCCGGTCGCTCCATTGGCTTCAGCTATGTGCAGACCATGTGGCACATTATTCTTCCCCAGACATTTAAAAATGTATTGCCCGCACTTGCCAACGAGTTTATTGTCCTTCTAAAGGAGACTTCTATCTCCGGCTATGTGGGCATTGTGGACTTGACCAAGGGCGGCGACATCATTCGCGGCACCACCTTCCAGGCGTTCTATCCGCTGATCGGTGTGGCGCTGATCTATCTGATTATGGTGATGTTCTTTAGCTGGCTTGTGAGCAGGCTGGAAAGGAGGCTTCGCAGCAGTGACCACTGATGTTTTGATTTCCATCCGGGATTTAAAGAAGTATTTCCGGGGCGGTGCGGTTAAGGCGCTGGACGGCGTATCCAACGAAATACATAGGGGCGAGGTCGTGGTTGTGATTGGCCCCTCCGGTAGCGGGAAGTCCACCTTCCTTCGCTGCCTGAACCTCCTGGATCTACCCACCGGCGGCACCATCACCTTCGAAGGGGAGGACATTACCGACGCCAAGTGCAACATCAACCTCCATCGCCAGAAGATGGGCATGGTGTTCCAGCATTTTAATCTCTTTCCCCATATGACGATCCTGAAGAACATGACCCTGGGTCCCATAAAGCTCCTTCACAAGTCGAAGGAGGAGGCAGAGGCCAAGGCGATGGAGCTTTTGGAGCGCGTAGGGCTGGCAGATCGGGCTCACACCTACCCCAATCAGCTCTCGGGCGGGCAGAAGCAGCGCGTGGCTATTGTCCGTGCGCTTTCCATGGAGCCGGAGGTCATGCTGTTCGATGAGCCGACCTCTGCCCTCGACCCGGAGATGGTCGGTGAGGTATTGGAGGTCATGCGCGATCTTGCGAAAAGCGGCATGACGATGGTGGTTGTCACCCACGAGATGGGCTTTGCTCGTGAGGTCGGCAGCCGCGTGATCTTCATGGACGAGGGCAAAATCATTGAGGAAAACACTCCGCAGGAGATTTTTGATCATCCGCAAAGTCAGCGCCTGGAGAGCTTCCTTGCCAAGGTGCTTTAAGCGTATCGTTCATAGATTTTTGCCTCACCTGTTCGGGTAGACTGCAGGTGGGGCAATTTTTGGCAGATTTGGATGGAAAAAATGATCTGCGATTGAATTATTTACAATTTATTTAAGCAACGGTTCAGCATATTGCTGTATACTATATCTAATATGGTGACCAACAGTGTATTGGCCAATTTCAATGCGAGGGCAATCCACGCACAGGGAAGGAAGGAGCGATCCTATGTCCAAAGAAAAAAACCAGCAGACGGAGCATCAGGATGATGCATTATTTACCAGCTTGCAGCGCAGCAAAAAGCGCCGGAAGCGCCGGATCTGGCTTACAACGATCATCATTGTTGCCGTTGTGATTCTTGCTCTGGCGATTACGGTGCTTTACCTACGCAACCGTGTCCGGACAAAATTTGCAGCAAACGGTGCAGAGGTTCTATCTTATGCGGCGACCACCGGCTCGATCAGTACCACAGTTTCCGGCAGCGGCACGTTGGAGGATGTGGATCTGGAGGAGTTGACCGTTCCCGCGAACGTGGAAGTGGAGGAAATTTTGGTCAGCGCCAACGATAAGATCTCCGCAGGAGAGATCATTGCTTCGATTGATCTGTCCTCCGTACTCAGCGCCATGGCTAAGGTACAGGGAGAATTGGACGATTTTGACAAGCAATTGGCTAATGCGGAGAGTGATGCAGTCAGCACCACCATCAAGTCTGGCATTAGCGGCCGAGTCAAGGCGATCTATGCAGCCGAGGATGACCGGGTTTCTGACTGTATGTATCAAAATCATGCACTGCTGCTCCTTTCCGCAGACGGCTATATGTCGGCAGAGCTTGACGCTGGCAGTTTGTCCGCAGGAGACAATGTCACCGCTACCCGTTCCGACGGCAGCGAGCTTAAGGCCCTGGTGGATTCAGTGGCGGAGGGGAGGGCTGTGCTTCTCCTGAGTGACAACGGCCCCGAGGAAGGCGAACAGGTTAGCTTCCGCGACGAAAATGGTGCATCTTTGGGAAGTGCTGCTATTTCGATCCACAATCCCATTCGGATCACAGGCTTCGCGGGCACTGTAAGTAAGGTGAATGTATCCGTAGGGGATCAGGTCAGTCCGAATACGACGCTTCTAACCCTCACCGATACCGAGTACAGCGCCAACTATGACGCCATCCTCCGTCAGCGGGAGGAAAAGGAAGAAGAGCTGGGAGAACTGCTGTCTCTCTACCACGACGGTGCGCTTCTGAGTCCGATCACAGGCTCTGTCAGCGCAGTGGCAGAGGAAGATGCTCTGGATTCTACGTTTGAGCAAGTCATTGTGACGATTTCCCCGGATGCGCAGATGCGCGTTACCATCAGCGTGGATGAGACAGACATTCTCTCCCTGGAGCCTCAGCAAACAGTGGAGCTGACCATTGCGTCCATCAGCGAAGCGCCCTACGAGGGTTATGTGTCTGAGATCAACAAGACAGCGACCAGTGCCTCCGGCATCACGACCTACAGTGCGGAAATCCTGCTGGATAAAGAAGAGAAGATGCTCCCCGGCATGACTGCCGACGCTGTAATTCGAATTCAGGGCGTGGATGATGCGATCCTGATTCCGGTAGATGCTCTTCACCAGACCAGCGCCTCTGCTTATGTGTATACAGCCTACGACGAAGAAACCAAGGAATATGGCGGTATGACGGAGGTCACGGTGGGCCTGTCCAACAGCAACTTTGTAGAAATTCGGGAAGGCTTGCAGGAAGGCGACGTTGTCTATTACACGGAGCGGAAAAAGAATAATTTCTTCTTCGGTATGGGCTTTGATATGGGCGGCTTTGGCGGCACGAGTGACTTTGGCGGCATGGGTGATTTTACAATGCCGTCCAGTGGGGGAAATATGCCGTCCAGAGGTGGGAATATGCCATCCGGTGGAGGAGATATGCCGTCCGGATGGGGAAGTAGAGGCGGTAATGGAGGAAGTATGCCGAATCGCCCCTCCGGCGGTTAAGGAGGCGAATCATGATTGATCTGAAGGATGTTTCAAAGGTTTACCAGATCGGAGACGAGCGCGTCCGTGCGCTGGATCACGCCACCATGCACATCTACCCCCATGAGTTTGTCAGCATCATCGGGCCTTCCGGCAGCGGAAAATCCACGCTGATGAACATCATCGGCTGCCTCGATACCGCCGATGCGGGCGTCTATTGTCTCGATGGCATCCCGATCGACAACTACACGGAAAATGAGCTTGCAAAGGTGCGAAACCGAAAAATTGGCTTTATTTTCCAGAATTTCAACCTGATTTCCAAGCTGACAGCGGAAGAAAATGTGGAGCTACCGCTGATTTATCAGGGCGTCAAGCGCGTGGAGCGCCAGAAGCGTGTAAAAGAAGCTCTGGAACTGGTAGGTCTTGGCCGTCGGGCGAAGCATCTGCCCACGGAGCTTTCCGGCGGTCAGCAGCAGCGTGTGGCCATAGCCCGGGCGCTCATTACGAAGCCCTCCTTACTTCTGGCCGACGAGCCGACGGGCAACCTGGATTCCAAAACCAGTGGGGAGATCATGGATATTTTCAGGCAGCTGCATGGGCAGGGGAACACCATTGTCCTCATTACCCACGACAGCGATGTGGCAAAGCAGGCGGCCCGCAGCCTCCATATTCTTGATGGCCGCGTATCGGAGGTGCAGCTATGATTACAGCATTTCGTATGGCGCTGCGTTCCATCGGCGGCAATAAGCTGCGTGCCGCGCTGACCATGCTTGGCATTGTCATCGGCGTGATGGCACTGGTGGTGTTGGTCAGCTTGGTCAACAGCGCGACGGACTCCGTGACCGACGCGGTGAATAGCCTTGGCACCAATCTCCTGACTGTCACAATCAGTGACGACAAAGGTGTACCGATTACAACGGACGTTCTGAATGAATGGATGGAGTCGGAGGAGACCATCAGTCTGATTGCCCCCTATTCGACCACCTATGTCACTGCCAAATATGAGGGAGAGAACGATTCGCTCACCCTTTACGGCACGACCCCCGCCTACTATGAGGTGGAGGGCTTGAAGCTGCAAATGGGCAGATTCTTGAAACAAACCGACGTGGACAATCACAGCCGTGTCTGCGTTATCAACGAGACCGCGGCCGAGGAGCTCATCGGCTATATCGACTGCGTGGGGCAAGAGATTTCACTCGATGGCATGAAATTCCTTGTAGTTGGCGTGCTGAAGGATGACGAGGAGAGCCTGACAGCCGTTTTCACTGCCGGCACTCTTGTGGGTTACATTCCCTATACCACCCTGCCTCGGGTGTCCACGACCGCCGGAATGGATGTAACGACCTTCTGCGCCGGTGCGGCGGATGGCTACACCATTGAGGAGGCCAAGGAAGCCCTTACCCAGTGCCTCCTTGCGCGCTTCGAGGACGATGAGGACGCCTATTCCCTTACCTCCCTGGACATTCTGGAGGACGCCATGGGGGATATTACCTCGGTTCTGTCCATCCTTTTGGGCGGCATCGCGGGAATCTCCCTGATTGTCGGAGGTATCGGCATTATGAACATCATGCTGGTGACGGTGACGGAGCGTACCCGGGAGATCGGCATTCGCAAGGCCATCGGCGCCAGCCGTGGCACGATTCTGCGGCAGTTCCTGATTGAAGCAATTGTATTGTGTATGATTGGCTGCGCCATTGGCATCTTCCTTTCCTGGACGATTTTGCGAGTTGTGACGGTCATCACCGCGAGCATCGACATGACCTTCCGGCTCCAGGGAAATGTGGTGTGGCTTTCCGTGGCCTTCTGCTTCCTGATTGGCCTGATTTTTGGCTTGTACCCTGCCAATAAGGCTGCCAAGATGAAGCCGATAGACGCGCTGCACTATAACGGATGATGGGAGGAACGAAAATGCGCAAACGGAAAATAAAATCCATCATCTGGATCTGCGTGATCGTGTTTGTAGTTGCGGTGCTGATCATTGTGCCCTTCCTGATGGAGCTGCGGATTGGAGATGACAATGAGGGAGCCAGCATTTTGTCTGCCAAGGTTGAAAATGCAAAAATCCTTACCGGCCTATCTGGCACAGGAACGCTCCGCACAGAGGATGCAGTATCAATCAGTGTGCCCGCGGGCGTTCTGCTTAAGGAGTATCTCGTGGAGGATGGGCAAGATGTGGAGGCGGGTACTACCTTGGCCTCCGTCGATGCGGTATCTGTGATGAGCGCTATTTTGAATGTGCAGGAGACCCTGGATATCCTGAAGACGCAGATCGACGAGGCCTCCGACAAGAAGGCGGCTACCTCCCTGGACGCTCAGGCCGGTGGCCGAGTGATTACCCTTTACTGCGAAGAGGGCGATGATGTGCGAGAGGTTATGCTGGCACATGGCGCGCTGGCGCTTTTGTCACTTGATGGCAAGCTGGCGGTCAATTTCTCCTGTGATCGGAGGATCTCTACGGGAGACGAGGTACGAGTAACCCTGTCCGACGGGACGCAAGTGGAGGGCCGGGTCGAAGCCAATCTGGCAGGTGAGGTGTGTGTGACGATTCCCGACGACAGCGCGGCTCCGGGTGTGACAGTCGCGGTTACCAGCGAGACCGGCGGTGCGCTTGGCATGGGAGAGCTCTATATTCACAACGAATGGAAGGCCACTGCTTACACCGGCAAGGTGGAAAGGGTAAACGTAAGCGAGGGGGAGACGGTTCACAGCGGCGACACCATCTGCACTCTGACCGACACGGAGGATGCCTCCGAGTTCCAACGTTTGAGCGCCAAGCATCGGGTATATGAGGAAATCCTGTCAGAGCTCTTTGTGCTCTATCAGGAGAGGAAGGTGATTGCAAATACTGCGGGGATTGTTACGCTACCGGAGGATACGAGCCTCTATCTTCTCTCCAATCGGGAGCCCTATACCCTGCAGCTGCTCGTCAACGACCCCATGGGCGACGATTCAGCAGAATTCATCAACTATGTCGGCTGTGTGGACGGACTGGAAGAGGATCAATTGCTTCTTCGCGTAGATCCTGCGCCTGTGGCGGTTACGGATTATCTGGAATATGCAGCCGGGCCGCTTCCGGAGCAGGAACAGATGACGCAGGAAGCAGCCCTTTTGCTGGTGGACAATATTCCGGTCTTCTTCCTGGAAGGCGACGCCTGGCAGCAGGGGACGATGGAGGCGCTAGCGCCCGGCGATACGCTTCTCTTTGCCTATACTTTGGAGTCAACCCAGCCGGTGTGGATTGTGCGTCTTTCGCCGTCAGAAGAACCGCCGAAGCCGGAGGATCCCCCGGTAGAGGACAATCCGATTCCAGAGCAGCCCACCACTCCGCTCTATCCCAATCTTCCCTCTGGTGGGATGAATTTCCCCTCCGGCATGGGGAATCTGTCCGGTATGTTTGCCCAGTCTGGCCTCTATGCCCAGTATGCGGGCACAGAGCTGGAGGAGGAAGTCGCGGCACTCTATTCCGAGGAGGAGACGGAAATTCTTACGGTGACGCCCTGTGAGCAGATGTATCTGGAAATTACCGTGGATGAGCTGGATATTCTCCAGGTGGCGCTTGGCCAGAGCGCAGATGTGACAATCGATGCCCTGCCGGGTCGCACCTTTGCCGCCACGGTGACCGAATGCAACACCCAGGGTGTAAATTCTGGCGGCAACACCAAGTATCAAGTGACGCTGACCCTACCCTATGCGCCTGATATGATTTCGGGGATGAATGCCTCGGCGGCGATTCCTCTTGGTACGGTGGAGAATGTACCAACTCTTCCGGTGGCGGCTCTGGTGGAGCTCGGCGGCAAGACCTACGTCTACCGCAGCTATAATGCGGATGCAGGCCTTGGCGACAGGGTAGAAGTTTCCACCGGCGTTTCAGACGGACAGATTGTGGAAATCACTGCCGGGCTTCAGGAAAACGACACGGTCTGGTATGAATACTACGACAAGCTTCAGATTTCCAATACCGTCGACATGAACCGCTGGGGTTATACCCCCTAAGAACCATAAAAACCCCTGACGAATCTGAAATGTTCGTCAGGGGTTCATTTTATGCTACTTATGCTTCGCGTTCGCTGTAGTGGTATGTCTGCTCCAGCATCATGTCCTTAATTTTCATGAGGCGGATCTGGGTGCTTCGCTCGTTTTCATCCAGCTTGATGGTGATGAACTTGATCTTTTCCTGGGCGTCCGGGATCATGACGTGCTCTAGGGCATTGACACGCCTGCGTGTTTTTTCGATTTCCACCGCCATGAGCTGGCAGGATTTTTCAATTTCCGCCAAACGCAGCAAATCCGGCAGCAAATCCGACAAGGATTTTACCGCATCGTCCAGGTCGCTGGAGGTGAAGGCATAGCCATAGGGATAGATGTCGGCAGCGTCGGGGGTACGGGTCTTTGCGGTAAACACGGGAATGTTGACGCTCATGACATTGCGGGTACCGGCTTCAAGGTAGACCTCTTGCTTGGGCGCCAGCAGCGCCGCGTTCAGGGTTGCATCGGAGACGCCGGCCTTTGCCAGCACGAAGTTTTTATTGGCGCTTGCGATGCCGGCCTCCACCTTTTCGCGCAGGGTTTTATTTTCGTGTACCAATTCAAGGAATTGCCGCATCAGCTCATCGCGCTTATCCTTGAGCAGCTTGTGCCCACGGGTCGCCGTCATGAGCTTTTTCTTTTGACGGCTCAGTTCCATACGGGTGGGGTTCACCTGTGCAGATGCCAAAATGATCCCTCCCTTCGTTATTTGCCGTAGTACATATCCAGATACTTGTCGTCGATTCGCTTCAGCTCGGAGCGCGGCAGAATGGACAGCAGCTTCCAGCCGATAGCAAGGGTCTCTTCGATGTCACGGTTGGCGTTGTAGCCCTGGGATACGTATTCGTTTTCAAACTCGTCGGCAAACTTTGCGTAGATCTTGTCGATGTCCGTCAAGGCGGCCTCGCCCAGCACGATCATCAGCTCCTTGGCCTCCTTGCCTCTGGCGTAGGCGGCAAAGAGCTGGTTCATGGTGTTGGCGTGGTCGGCGCGGGTCTTGCCCTCGCCGATGCCCTTGTCCTTTAGACGGGACAGAGAGGGCAGCACATCAATGGGAGGCGTCACGCCCTTGCGGTACAGGTCACGGCTCAGAATCACCTGACCCTCGGTGATATAGCCGGTGAGGTCGGGAATGGGATGGGTCTTGTCGTCCTCGGGCATGGTCAGGATGGGGATCATGGTGTTAGAGCCGGGCTTTCCCTTCTGGCGGCCTGCGCGCTCGTAGAGGGAGGCCAGGTCGGTGTACATATAACCGGGGTAGCCGCGGCGGCCGGGGACCTCCTTTCGGGCGGCAGAGACCTCGCGCAGGGCGTCGGCGTAGTTGGTGATATCGGTCAGGATGACCAGGACATGCATCCCCTTCTCAAAGGCGAGATATTCTGCTGCGGTCAGGGCCATGCGCGGGGTGGAGATACGCTCAACGGCAGGGTCATTGGCAAGGTTGATGAACATGACGGTACGGTCGATGGCGCCGGTTTCCTTAAAGCTCTGGACGAAGAAGTTGGACTCCTCGAAGGTGATGCCCATGGCTGCAAAAACCACGGCGAAGGGCTCGGTGGTGCCGCGCACCTTGGCCTGGCGGGCGATCTGGGCGGCCAGGTTGGAGTGAGGCAGACCGCTGGCGGAGAAGATGGGAAGCTTCTGGCCGCGCACCAGGGTATTCAGGCCGTCAATGGCGGAGATACCGGTCTGAATAAATTCCTCCGGATAGCTGCGGGCAGCGGGATTCATGGGAAGACCACTGATGTCCATACGGGCGTCAGGAAGAATTTCGGGGCCATCGTCGATGGGACGGCCCAGGCCGTCGAACACGCGGCCCAGCATATCTTCAGATACGCCCAGCTCCATGCTGCGGCCCAGGAAGCGCACCTTGCTGTCGGCAAGGTTGATGCCGGTGGCAGATTCAAACAGCTGCACTGTGGCGACATCGCCGCTGATTTCCAGCACCTTGCAGCGTCTGGTTTCGCCGCTGGCCAGTTCGATCTCGCCCAGCTCATCATAGGATACGTTTTCAACGCCGCGCACCAGCATCAGAGGGCCGGCAACTTCCTGTATGGTACGGTATTCCTTAGGCATATCAGAGCGCCTCCTTTTCCAGGGTGTTGGCAAGCTCCGTAGCGAGCTCGGAGAGGATGGCCTGGTATTCAGGCTCGATGGCATCGACTGTGGTATATTTGAAGCGGCCGATTCGTTCGCGGACGGTCAGCTTGACCAAAGATTCCACGCTGGCGCCACGGCTTAGGGCCTTGCAGGATTCATTGTAGAATGCAAGCACCAGCTTCATCAGCAGATATTGCTTTTCCAGCGGGGTATAGGTGTCGATCTCATGGAAGGAGTTCTGGTGAAGGAAGTCTTCTCGGATCGAGCGGGCAGCTTCCAGCTTCAGGCGGTCGGGGGCGGACAGAGCGTCCATGCCGACGAGCTGTACGATTTCCTGTAGCTCGGCTTCGTCCTGGAGCAAGCGCATCATCTGGCCGCGGCTTTCCATCCAATCGTCGTGAACGTTGGCGTTGAACCAGTTTGCCATACTGTCGATATAGAGGGAATAGCTTGTAAGCCAGTTGATGGCGGGGAAGTGGCGCTTGTAGGCAAGGGAGGAGTCGAGGCTCCAGAATACCTTGACGATACGCAGGGTAGCCTGGGAGACCGGCTCGGAAATATCGCCGCCTGCGGGGGAAACTGCGCCAATGACGGACAGAGCACCTTCGCGGCCTTCCTGCCCCAGGGCAATGACGCGGCCTGCGCGCTCATAGAACTGGGCAAGGCGGCTGCCCAGGTAGGCCGGGTAGCCTTCTTCGCCGGGCATTTCCTGAAGACGGCCGGACATCTCGCGCAGAGCCTCTGCCCAGCGAGAGGTGGAGTCAGCCATCAGGGCCACGGAGTAGCCCATGTCACGGAAATATTCGGCGATGGTAATGCCGGTGTAGATGGAGGCCTCACGGGCAGCCACAGGCATATCGGAGGTGTTGGCGATCAGAACGGTACGCTCCATGAGGGAGTAGCCGGTTTTCGGATCCTTCAGCTCCGGGAATTCGTTCAGAACGTCGGTCATTTCGTTGCCGCGTTCGCCGCAGCCGATGTAGACCACGATGTCGGCATCTGCCCACTTGGCGAGCTGATGCTGAATGACGGTCTTGCCGCTACCGAACGGGCCGGGTACGGCTGCCACACCGCCCTTTGCGATGGGGAACAGGGCGTCTACGACGCGCTGGCCGGTGACCAGGGGCATTTCGGGTGGCATTTTCCGCTGATAGGGACGACCGGAGCGAACGGGCCATTTCTGCATCATGGTAAGCGGCTTGTCTCCCTTGTCGGTGGACAGGACGGCCACAGTCTGTTCTATCGTGAAGTCGCCCTCTGTAATGGAGGCTACGGTGCCCTTGACGCCATAGGGAACCATGATCTTGTGCACCACAATGGGGGTTTCCTGGACGGTGCCGATGATGTCACCGGCTTCCACCTTGTCGCCACGCTTGACCGTGGGGACGAAGTGCCACAATGGCTCACGCTTGAGGGCGGGAACCTCCACACCGCGCTTGAGGAGATTGCTGTCGGAGATTTTCATAATATCGTCCAAAGGACGCTGAATCCCGTCGTAAATACTCTTGATCAGGCCGGGCCCGAGCTCCACACTCAAGGGCATACCGGTCGATTCTACGGGCTCACCCGGGCCGAGGCCGGAGGTCTCTTCGTAGACCTGGACGGAAGCACGGTCGCCGTGCACCTCGATGATCTCACCGATCAGGCGCTGGCTGCTGACGCGCACCACGTCGAACATATTGGCGTCGCGCATACCCTCGGCGATGACCAAGGGGCCTGCGACCTTCTGAATAATGCCTGCACTCATTTCGGATAATCACCCACCTTTCTAAGTTTCAGTATTAAAGATAATGTCTGAGCCGACGGCCCTCTCCACGGATTTCTTGACCCGGGCAAGACCTTCACCGGTATTCCCGGAGATGCCGGGAATCAGGATGATGGCGGGGAGGAGCTGATCTCTGTAGGACTCCAGCTCGTCGGTCAGCTTGGCTGCGAGGGCTTCTGTGATATAGATGACGGCGTGAGAGCCGTCTGCAATTTTTTTCAGGGTTGCGCTGGCCTCGTCCGCGTTCGCTACGGGAAAGGTATCCAGTCCCAGGGCGGCAAAGCCGTAGATGCTGTCGTAATCGCCAATGACTGCTGCCTTATACATACATTTCCCTCAATCTTTCCCGGATTGTGGTCTCTGGGAGGTTGTTGAGCTTCCCGGAGAGCACCATCCGTGCACATTTGATCTCATTTTCCTTGGCGAGGATGAAGGCTGCCAGAGGGCCAACGGTGAATGGATTGTATTTTTGCGGCTGCAAATGGCGGATGATCAGGTTGTCACACCAGCGCTCAAAGGCGGCAGGGGATTCTTGCAGGGCGCTGGCTGCCTCGGCATAGTCGGTCTCAGCCAGGTAGTCCACCACGGCGTCGGCGCCTGACACAGAGGCTAAGGCCAGGGCATCGGTGTCCAGTGTGGGGCAATTTGCCAGAGCACGCTTTACGAAGTCCAGAGGCTTTCCGGTCTGGCCGCTGCGGATGGCAATTTTAATATTGGCAGCCACCACGGTCAGAAGGGCATATTCCCCGAGCACCTCACTGCCGGAGGCGTTGCCTGCGTCGAGAATATCCTCCAGGGCGGCCCGATCCAGAATCACGTCGCACAGTTGGCCGTCGCCGGTCTGTACCAGTGCGTCGTAGGCCGCCTGGCCTGCCTCGGCCATACGGCCGGGGAGAAGGGAGAATTCCTTGGCCTGCACGAGGCGCAGCACCTTTTCCGCCTCCAGGCGGCCGCTATTGAGGAAGAGCCGGTCGGCTGCCAGCTTAGAGCCCGTGCAAACCAGCTTTATGGCGGCCTTGAGGTTGTGGAAATCGTCGGCGATGCGGAGCACATCGAACACAGACATATCCTCCACCATCTCTGCAATCGTTTGCCAGGCCTTTTTCTTCTCGCTTGCCAGGATTACCTCGGCCTCCATGGGGTCATCGGAAAAGCCCCAGCCCTTGTCCACCAGGAAGTGGAGCGCCTCGTCGTAGCTTTTGCACGAGAGGAGCTGCTCCATCATGGAGCCGGTGAAGAGCGTCAGCTCCTTGGAGCGAATTCGCGCTACCGCATAGGTATAATCCTTTTGAAACATGGTTTATGCCTCCTTTTGCGGTTTTCTGTCAGGAAAACAGCTTGGCGCGTACAATATCCTGAAGCTGCTCTTTTTTTGCCTCAAACAGAGCCTCAAAGGAGCAGTTTTCTTCGATCCCCCCATAGGCGAGGACAAAGCCGCCGCTAATTTCCCGAGGCTCGTCGGCCAGGACGAGGGTGCCGCCCTTTTCTGCGGCGATCTCGGAGAGCTTTTTGGGGAAATAGACAGGAACCCGGGACAGGTCCGTGCTCGACAGGTACATCCGGCCGTCACCCTGCTGGGCGTATTTCTTAGCCATCTTGCCCAGCATGACAAAATAGTCCACACTCTGCATATTGAGAAGCTTTTTCTGGGCTTTTTGGATGACGTCTTGGATCATCTCTTGCTTGGCAGCGAGAATGCGGTTTTTGCGCTGCAGCTGCGCACCGGATTCGCCCCGGGCCAGAAGGTCGGCGCGGAGGCCCTTGGCGTCCTGCTCCCCGGCGGTGCGAATTTGGTCGCATTCCGCCTGCGCCGATTCCAGGATGCTGTTGCATTTTGCATCAGCGTTTGCCAGAATTTCCGCGGAGGTGGCTTGGGCCTCCTGCTGAATCTGGTCGATGATTTTTTCTAATCCAGTCATATCCTATTCCTTAAAGTATTGGGTGCGGTATGAATCAGATGTTGACAACGGCGAGGATGGAAACCAGCAGAGCCAGGATGGCGTAGGTTTCAACCATGGCCGGCAGGATCATGGCCTTACCGAATTCCTCCGGCTTCTTTGCCACAACGCCGATGGCGGCGACAGAGGTCTTGCCCTGCATATAGGCAGACATCAGGCCGACGAGGGCCATAGGCAGGCAGGCCATCAGGTAGGACAGGCCTTCTGCTGTGGTCAGTTCCCGGATTGCGCCGCCGAGCACGCCCATGTTGGACAGGGCGATGAAGGCGATTAGCAGGCCGTAGATGCCCTGGGTACCGGGCAGAAGCTGGAGAATCAGAACCTTGCTGAACTTTTCAGGGTCTTCCGTAAGCACGCCGGCTGCAGCGCGGCCGGCAATGCCAACGCCGATGGCGGAGCCGATACCGGCCAGAAGGGCGGCCAGAGCCGCACCAAGGATACCTAATGCAACACCAGTGGTAATCATAGTTATTTTTCCTCCGTGATTTTAATATATTTTGTGGATGCGCGGAAGGGCCGGAAGGCAGAGCCGCCGCCCTCATAAAATTTACTGAAGAACTCCACGAACTGGAGACGGTTGGTGTGGACGTAAGCGCCCAGCACGTTGATGGCCAGGTTGAGCAGGTGGCCAACGAGGAAGATCACTGCGAAGACGATACCGCCTACCACGCCGTTGCCCACCATGGAGCCCATCTGGTTGATGACTGAGGCGATAACGCCCGTGGCCAGACCCAGGGCCAGAAGACGAGAGTAGGATAGCACATCACTGAGCCAGCTGGTAGCGCCGTAGAGCTCGTAAGCGCCCAGGGCGATGCGGATGCCAATGTTCTTGGTGTCCCGCTTGGCGAACAGCACGATACCGGCTGCACCGCCGATGGCGGCGTATTTGGCAATTTGCGTGACGATTGGCGGGAAATTAAATTCCATCTGGGAGATAGAGCGGAACAGCTCGCTGGGAAGCAGGATGAACAAAAGACCCAGCAGGAGTGCGAACCACAGCACCACATCGCAGAGGAAGTCCACGATTTGCTTATTTTTCAGCAAGACATAGCCCTTTAGGCCGAGGCCCAGGAACAGGTGGAGAATGCCGAACAGGAAGCAGAAAATCAGCATCCGCATCGGATCATCCAGGGGTACCATCCAGACGGCGGGTATGACAACGGTCTTGTGGAAGAACATCTCGGAAATGACCGTGATGGCGTCGCCAAAGTAGCTGCCGAACATCACGCCCCAGAAGGTGGTGGAAATACCACAGTAGATGAACATGGTCAGGAAGCTCTTTGTCCCCGGCTCCATGTTGCGGAACTTCCGCACCAGCACGAAGCAGGCAATGGTCATGATGAGCCCGTAGGCTGCGTCAGAGAGCATCAGACCGAAAAGGAAATAGTAACAGAAGGCCATAATGGAGGTTGGGTCGATCTCCCCCTTGTGGGGCAGACCGAAGGAGGCCAGGACGCCCTCTGTCGGTGCATTGAACTTGTTGTTTTGAAGGAGTACTGGTGCATCCTCGTCCTCGGGGATGTCCTCCAGCTCTGCCACGCAGTCGTATGTGTTTTGCAGCTCCTGCTGCAGCTTTGAGGCGCGGTTGGCAGGAACGTAGCCGTTGAGGAAGAAGGCGTGCTTCGATTGGAGCAGGCCGCCTATGACGGCGTATTTCTCTGCACGCATACTGTAGTAGTCTCGCATTAGCTCCAGGTTCCGGCGGTGCGTGCCCATGTCGGCGAGCTTTTGCTGGATTTCATTGATTTGCTGTTGAATTTGAGAGAGCTGCAAGCTTAACTGCTCACAGTAGGCAGCAGGGGTGAGGGAGGTCTGGACAGAGGGACGGGCAAAGCCGTTCTGCCGCAGGGCGTCCTCTAAAAGGGAAGCGTTTGCCTGGGGACACACGGCGAACAGACACGTCTGATCTGTGCCAGCGCTAATGATCTCGATGGAGCAGGTCTCCAGCTCGGGGGCTGCCTGAGCTACCATGGCGCAGACTTCTTCCAGAGTGTGTGGCTCCGGCAGGGTGCCGATGAAGGCACGCGCAGCCCTGGTGCCGGTGTAATTCATGGGCACATCCAGCTCCATCCAGGGAGTTAGGGCGTCATACTGCACCTGAATTCTGAGAAGGTTGGCCTTTTGCTCGGCAATCTGCCGATTCAGGGAGAGAATCGTGTCGGCGGTTTCGATGGCTGCGCTACGGTGTGTTTCCATCGCGCTATAGTCGTCGAGGCTGATCTGCCGTTTCCCCTCGAAGGAGGATAGAAGCCCCTTTTTTTCGGGAGCGTATTTGTCGAGTACCTTCAGAGCCTGCTCGGCCATCTGCGCGAATTTCTCATATTTCGCGCAGCCGGCGCTGGTATCGGTGCAGCGGAACATATCCGCCGCCTCCTCCGCGCAGACCTGCACGGTACCCTGTCGCTGCAGATATTCAAGAATTTGTTTTCGGTTGCTTTTTAGTGCACAAATGTGAATTTTTTGCATTTGCAACACTGCCATGTTGGAATCACCCTCTTTGCTCTTGGTGTGATCCGGAAAAAGGTTGTTTCCGGTGGGATTAGTTCATTTCGGCGATGACAGATGAAATGGCCTTTTGCTCATTTTTTTGACCCTTGCGGCGCAGCGTTTCGATCTCACGTGTCACGTCGTCGGCGGCAGCACGTGCGGTTTGCTCGTTGTCCTGCAGGGTAGCGCTTCGGGTGTCGGCCAGCTTTTTTGCGCTGGCAAGGCGAGCATCTGCGATCATTTTCTCAGCTTGAGCGTTAGCATCGGCAATTTTCGCGTTGGCCTGAGCCTGTGCTGCCTTGACCCGCTGCTCCGCATCCAGCTCTGCCTGGCGGATTGCTTCCATGGTCTTCTTTGCCATAATGAAACACATTCCTTTCTGGATATTCGGCGGGTATAGAAAAAACCCGCGCAAGTGGCGCTCGAAAGATTCACCATCCTTCCTGCATATATGGTAAGCGGCGCTATGGCGCGGCTTGGAAACGGCAGCATGGAGAATAAAGAAATCGGAAACCCCAAAACTGCCCATAATACTAAATTCCATATCGTATTATACTGGATTTAGCTGGAAGAATCAAGGACAGTAGAATATTATTTGTCAGTTTTAACGGTAGTACCCTGTCAAAACCAACAAAAAAATACAAAATGAAAAGTGGCGGAGGCGTAAATTCGGGAGAGGAAAAAAGGATAAAAATATGACAGTTTTATTGAATAGAAAACTTGGAAGAATTAAGGAATATGCGAGGAAATCGGATAAAAATAAAATGTTTTTGGTAGAATTGGCACGGGTAAAAACGGATTGAACAGAAAAGGAGTGAATATTTTTTGAATGGCATGAATGGCATGAAAAAGCGACCAGGAATAGTTTGTGCGCGCTTAAAATGCTGCATTCACAGCATATGAATTTTTTGATTCTCAAGATGGCAAATATGGGAAGCCTTTGGAACGATTCTGAGGATATTTGGAGGATTTACAAGCTGTAAATTCATTTTAAAAAATTTGCCGTACGAAAAAGAGAAATCGTACTGCTTTGGTTACGCTTACAAAAAGGAAAAGACAGATGGCGGCGGTTCCTGTTTTACATTTTTTTGTAGCATTGCACAAAACTTCATTGGTTTGCACCAGGAGTTTAGCTGCTTGTGTCCGAGAAGAAAAATTAAAGGCATTTTGTGGGAAAAGGGAAGATTTCTTGTTGCTATTTACCTCTAGAGCTGATATAATATATCGGTCTAACGTATGGAAGGTGAAGCTTGCACCTTAATATTAGGAGGATTGCTATGCAGAAAGCTATCAACTACTTTCATGTAGAGGGCACACCGGTTGAGTGCAAGGTATTTGGCCATGGGCATATCAATTATACTTATAAGATTACAACCGACATCGGAAAAGAATATATCCTGCAGCGCATCAATAAGAATGTGTTCAAGGATCCTGAGGCGCTGATGGAGAACGTTAGCGCGGTATCAGAGTTTTTGCGTACCCGGGTGACCGATTCCAGAGCATCGCTGCACTTCATTCCCGCCGAAGACGGAAGATTCTTCCACAAAGATACGAGAGGCGAATACTGGCGCGTATATGAATTTGTGGGCGGCTTCTGCCTGGAGAAGGCCGAAACCGACGAGGACTTCTATGAGAGTGCCATCGCCTTTGGCAATTTCCAAGAAATGTTGCGGGATTTCCCGGCAGAGAAGCTCCACGAGACGATTCCGGAATTCCATAATACGGTGAACCGCTATACGCTCTTTGAGGATGCTTTAGAGCAGGATATGTGCAACCGTGCAAAATCTATAGAGCCGGAGATCGGCTTTGTCATGGCCCGCAAGGGAGAGGCAGGTCAGCTCCAGCGGATGCGGGAGGCAGGGCAGCTCCCTCTGCGCGTGACCCACAACGACACCAAGCTCAACAATGTCCTTCTGGATCAGAAGACGCGGAAGGCTCTGTGTGTGCTGGATCTTGACACGGTTATGCCGGGCCTAAGCCTCTATGATTATGGCGATTCCATCCGCTTCGGCGCTTCCACCGCAGCGGAGGATGAGCAAGATCTGGAGAAGGTGCATATTAACCTGAACCTGTTTCGCATTTACACCCTGGGCTATATGCGTTCGTGCCCCAGCATGACCCCTCTGGAGATCCATATGCTGCCTTGGGGCGCTCGCATCATCACATTGGAGTTGGGTATCCGTTTCCTGACGGACTATCTTGAGGGAGATCAGTATTTTAAGACCGCCTATCCGGAGCACAATCTGGTGCGTGCCAGAACGCAGCTCAAGTTGGTGGCGGATATGGAGGCCCATTGGGACGAAATGGAGGCAATTGTGCGCGAGGTTGCGCAGAGCTTGAATTATGAAATGTAAGGAGTCCTTTATGAACTATCTGGGTATTGACTACCAGGTTGCCCATATGCCGGAGCTGGACAGCGAGTTCATTCCCTTTGGCGTATGGATGGATGCCTACCTGAAGGGTGCGGATCACCCAATTTCCATTGCTGTGGAACGTTCCGATGGGAAAGTCTCCGTGCGCAGCACGAAAATCTATGGCACACCGGAAATGGCCGAGGCGGACTACCGCTATGTGGAGCGATTTGTGAAGTTCCTGCTTTGGTCCATCGGCGGCTTCAAGGTGTACCTCAAGGGCGCCAGCGATATTGTGGAGAGGCTGCAGAAGGCCTATGTCTATTTTGAGGACGGCAGCGGTGTGAACGGCGAGCGTTGGTTTGACGTGCAGTTCATGCAGGACGTGTTCGAGAACGGCTTTGAGATTGTGGACTGCGATGAGGCGAGTTTTCCCAATGAAAACGACGCCTCCGTCCGCGTCGGTGGCCATTTGGAGGGCTGCCGAATTGGCTTCGATGCCGGCGGTTCCGACCGCAAGGTCTCCGCAGTTGTGGACGGCGTGACGGTATATTCCGAGGAGGTCGTCTGGCATCCCAAAATCCAAGAAGATCCTCAATATCATTTTGATGAAATTGTCTCCGCTTTCCGCACAGCGGCAGAGAAAATGCCCCGGGTGGACGGCATCGGCGTCAGCTCTGCGGGTGTGTTCATCGGAAATGCTCCGATGGTATCCTCTTTGTTTATCAAGGTTCCGAGAGAAAAGGAAGTCCGCAAGCTGGTCAAGACCATTTTTGACCGGGCAGCCAAGGAAATCGGCGATGTACCCATTGTCGTTGCCAACGACGGCGACGTGACGGCCCTGGCAGGCGCTATGGGCATGGGCGTCCACGGCGTCATGGGCATGGCCATGGGTACCAGCGAGGCAGTGGGCTATGTGGATGCAAGCGGCAATGTGCTGGGCTGGTTTAATGAGCTTGCCTTTGCCCCGGTGGATCTCAACGAAAAGGCGATGGCAGATGAATGGTCCACCGATCTGGGCGTGGGCTGCAAGTATTTCTCACAGGACGCGGTCATCAAGCTGGCACCCGCCGCAGGAATTTTCCTGCCCGACAACCTGACCCCGGCGGAAAAGCTCACGCAGGTGCAAAGCCTCATGGAAGACGGCGACCCTCGTGCACAGAAGATTTTTGAGTCCATTGGCTGCTACCTGGCTCATACGATTAACCTGTACTGCCATTTCTATGACATTTGCCATCTGATCGTCCTGGGCCGCGTCATGTCCGGCCGCAGCGGCGAGGTCATTATGGCGACCTGCAAGGAAGTCCTGAGAGAGGAATATCCGGCGCTGGCAGAGCGAGTGAATGTGATGCTCCCTGATGAAAAAATGCGCCGAGTTGGTCAGTCTGTGGCAGCGGCGTCGTTGCCTGCGTGCAAATAAGGAGAATTCTATGCTTTTCAAAAACGCAAAACTATTTACAGAAGAATTTCGCTTTGTCACCGGTGGATTTACTGTGGAAAACGGCCGTTTCGGTGAGATTTTTGAGGGGGATTGCGAGAAAGAGGGAGTAGATCTGGGCGGTAGCCTGGTAATTCCCGGCCTGATTGATGTGCACAACCACGGCAACTCTAACGCCGACTTTTCCGACGGGGATTACGAAGGTGTGTGCCGCATGGCAGCCTATCTGGGCGCGAACGGCGTGACTTCCTTTGCCCCGGCCTCCATGACCCTGCCCTATGACGTGCTGGAAAAGGCCTTCGCAACGGCGGCGAAGCTCCATGCCGAGAAGCCTGCTGGCAGCGCCAAGCTTCAGGGCATCCAGATGGAGGGCCCGTTCTTCAGCGAGAAGAAGAAAGGCGCTCAGAACGGCGCTTATCTGAAGCTGCCGGACTACGAAGCTTTTGCGGCTCTCTATGAAGGCTGTGGTGGTCTGGTGCGGATTGTGGACGTGGCGCCGGAATTGGAGGGCGCAGAGGAATTCGTCCGGCAGGCAAGCAAGCTCTGCACGGTCTCCATTGCCCACACGGATTCGGACTATGACCATGCCAAGGCCGCCATCGATGCGGGTGTGACCCACCTGACGCATCTCTACAACGCCATGCCGCCCATCCATCACCGGAAGCCCGGTGTCATCGGCGCGGCAGCGGAGAATCCCAAGGTGCGCGCTGAGCTGATCTGCGACGGCATCCATGTGCATCCCAGCTCCATCCGCATGGCCTTCTCCCTTTTTGGCGCGGAACGCATTGTGCTGATTTCCGATGCGCTTCGCTGCTGCGGAATGCCCGACGGCACCTATGAGCTGGGCGGTCAGGCGGTCTATCTGCAGGGAAAGACCTGCACGTTGGCCGACGGCACCTTGGCTGGCTCTGTCACGAATCTTTTTGATTGCATGAGAAACGTCATTTCCTACGGGATTGATCCGGCAGACGCCATCCGTGCGGCAACCTACAACCCTGCTTGCGCCCTGGGTCTGGAGCAGGAGCTTGGCTCCATTGCGCCGGGTAAATGCGCGGACTTTGTGGTCTGCACTGAGGATTTCACCCGCAAGGCCGTGTATATCGACGGCGAAAAGGTTTAATGAAAGTTTTTTCCCTCCCTCTGCCTATGGTGGAGGGAGTTTTTTCTTGCATTTGGGAAGGGGAATACTATAATAGGAGAGAATGAAAGGAGCGTGGAGACTGATGAAGCCTGGGAAATTTGAAAAGAGTCATTCCGTATTAAAGATTTTCCTCTCCTATTTTCGTGCCCACCGGGGATTATTTGTGCTTGATATGTGCTGTGCGCTTTTGGTGTCGGCGATTGATCTGGCGTTTCCGCTGGCGTCTCGGGAGGTACTGAATCGGCTGCTGCCCCAGCAGCGCTATGGCGCCTTCTTTCTTGTGATCGCAATAGTGGTAGGGGCCTTCCTGTTGCGCTCGGTGCTATATTATGTCGTAACCTATTGGGGACATATCTTTGGCGTCCGAGTGGAGGCAGATATTCGCGCAGATCTGTTCCATCAAATACAGCGGCTGGGCTTTGATTTTTTTGACCATAGCCGCACCGGGCAGCTTATGAGCCGCCTGACCTCCGACCTCTTCGATGTGACAGAGCTTGCCCATCATGGGCCGGAAAATCTCCTGATTTGCACCGTTACCATAGGGGGTGCACTGGTGGCCATGTTCTTCATCGCCTGGCAGCTTGCACTGGTGGTGGCGATTGTGCTTCCGCTGTTTGTGCTGCTTTTGATGCTGGAGCGAGGTCGCATGATGCGCACCTCCGCCGAGGTCAAGAAGGAGACCGCCCAGATTAACGCCGGGATTGAATCGAGCTTATCCGGCATCCGCACGGCCAGAGCCTTTGCCAATGAGCATGTGGAAAGTGAGAAATTCACCGAGGGCAATCGCCGCTATGTCCAAGCGCGCGGTCAGTACTATGGAGCCATGAGCCGATTCATGACTGCCACAGAGTGCCTTGCCTCGGTGCTGTCGGTGGCGGTTATCGGTGCGGGCGGCTTCCTTATTATGCGTGGCCAGGTGGATCTTGTGGATCTTGTGACCTTTAATCTCTATATTACCGCTTTTATCAGCCCGGTGCGCAAGCTGACCATGCTATCCGAGATGTTTACCAGCGGCTTTGCGGGGCTGCGAAGATTTGTCGAGGTGATGCGGCTGGAGCCGTCGATTTGCGATGCGCCGGATGCCAAGAATTTGACGGATGTACGAGGAGATATTGAAATTGACCGGGTGGACTTTTCCTATACGCCAGATGTGCCTGTGCTCCACCAGTTGAGCTTCCATGCCGCACCTGGAGAGAATATTGCCATTGTCGGCCTGTCCGGGGGAGGGAAGAGTACGTTATGTCAACTCATTCTTCGCTTCTACGATGTGACCGCAGGTGCGATCCGCATTGATGGCAACGATGTACGGGACGTGACCCAGAAGTCGCTGCGGCGAAGCATTGGCATTGTGCAGCAGGATGTGTTTCTCTTTGCGGATACGGTGCTGGAGAACATCCGCTATGGTCGCCCGGATGCCTCCATGGAGGAGGTCATAGCGGCAGCGAAAAAGGCGGAAATTTTCGATGACATTATGCAGATGCCCGAGGGCTTTCAAACCAATGTGGGAGAACGGGGCGTGCGCCTGTCCGGCGGGCAGAAGCAGCGCATCTCCATCGCCCGGATGTTCCTCAAGGATCCACCGATTCTGATCCTCGACGAAGCCACCTCCGCCCTGGATTCGATCACCGAGGCGAAAATTCAGACCGCCTTCCGCGCACTCGCGCAAGGTCGCACCACGCTCACGATTGCCCATCGGCTTTCCACCATTCGCGGCGCGTCCCGCATTCTGGTGATCCAGGACGGCCGATTGGTCGAGAGTGGTACCCATGAGATGCTGCTGGCAAAGGGCGGTGCATATGCCAGGCTTTGCCAGGGAAATCGGTACGAATAATCAAGCTCCCCTTGCCCCAGACGGTGAACACACGGCCTGTAGCAAGGGGAGCAATCATTTTTTGTGGGTTTTTATTTGGATTTTCCGAGGTAGGCTTCTTTAATTTGCTCATTCTCATAGAGTGCCATGCCGGTGCCCTCCATGGTGATGCGGCCGGTCTCCATCACATAGCCCCAGTGGGCGGTCTTGAGGGCCATGTTGGCGTTTTGCTCGTTTAGAAGCACCGTGATGCCTGCCTGGTTAATGGTGCGGATGATATCGAAGATGCCCTTGACAACCAGCGGGGCAAGGCCAAGGGAGGGCTCATCCATCATGATGAGCTTGGGCTTGGCCATCAGTGCACGACCCACTGCCAGCATCTGCTGTTCGCCGCCGGAAAGCGTACCGGCGAGCTGCCATTCGCGCTCCTTCAAGCGGGGGAAGAGGGAATAGACATAGTTGAGGTCGTCTGTCAGGTTGTCCTTGCGGAGGTAGGCGCCGATGCGAAGGTTTTCCTTCACAGTCAGGTTGGGGAAGATGCGGCGACCCTCCGGCACCATGATGATGCCCATGGCGACGATTTGATCCGGTGTCTTGCCGACGATCTGCTCCCCTTCGAAGACAATGGAGGCGTTCTTTGGCTTGACAAGGCCCGCGATGGTTTTAAGCGTCGTGGATTTTCCTGCGCCGTTGGCACCGATGAGGGTGACGATCTTTCCTTGTTCTATTTGCATACTGATGCCCTTGACGGCCTCAATACCGCCGTAGGATACCACTAAGTCCTTGATTTCCAGAATATTACTCATCTTCTTCTACCCCCAGATAGGCGTCGATGACCTTGGGATTTTTCTGAATCTCCGCAGGGACGCCTTGAGCGATCTGCTTGCCAAAGTCGATGACATAGATGCGGTCGGAAATGTCCATCACCAAATTCATGTGGTGCTCGATCAGGAACACGGTCAGGTCAAATTTGTCCCGAATCCAGCGGATGAAGGCGGTCAGCTCCTCAGTCTCCTGGGGATTCATACCGGCAGCGGGCTCATCCAGCAGGAGCAGGGTGGGCTTGGTCGCTAAGGCTCGGGCAATCTCCAGTTTGCGCTGCTTGCCGTAGGGCAGGGAGGTAGCCAGCTCGTCGCGCACGTCATACAGCTCGACGATTTTCAGCAGCTCGTCGGCCTCCTGGCGCATTGCGGCCTCTTCCTTGCGATTGAAACGGAAGGCAGCGGAGAAGAGATTGCTGGTTTTGCGCAGGTGCATGGCGGTGAGGACGTTTTCAAACACTGTCATGGATTTGAACAGACGAATGTTCTGGAAGGTACGGGCAATGCCCAGCTTTGTAATATAGTCGGGGGTGTGGCTGACGCTATGGGTGTATTTTCCCTTGTTCTCACCGGCGTAGAGCTTGGCCATTTTGCCTCGGGGGTAGTTGGTGACCAGCAGCTTCTCGTGGAAGTAGACCGCGCCGTTTGTGGGCTCATAGACGCCGGTTACAGCGTTGAAGGCAGTGGTTTTGCCCGCGCCGTTGGGGCCGATCAGGGCGACGATCTCGCCCTGGCGAATTTCCATGGTGAGGTTATTGACTGCGACGACGCCGCCAAACTGCATGGTGACATCCTCCAGCCGAAGTACCGTATTAGCCATTGTCCGCAGCCTCCTTCGCAGTTTGTTTTTTCTTAAATCGCAGGCTCCGGAAGGATAGCTCCTTGTCGCCCATGATGCCCCGGCTGAAGAACAGCACGATGATCATGATGATCACAGAGAAGACTACCTTGCGGAAGCCATCTCGGAAGAAGGGCACCGAAATGCCGAAGACGCTGCCGTTGTCCAGGAAGCGCAGCCACCACTCCGAGCAGGCAATGTAGAGGAAGGCGGCGATGCAGCTACCGGACACAGAACCGATGCCGCCGATGACCACCATGAGCAAAATTTCGTAGGTCATGGCCGTCTTGAAGGCAGCAGCCTGGATGGTGGTCTGGAACATGGCCAGGAGTGCGCCGCCCACACCTGCAAAGAAGCTCGACACGATGAAGGCGTACATCTTGTGGCGGAAGAGGTTGATGCCCATGGCCTCTGCGGCAATTTCATCGTCCCGGATGGCCTTAAAGGCGCGGCCATAGGTGGAGTTGATGAGCAGCAGAATAAAGAGGATCGACAGTGTGGCAATCAGGAAGGGGAAGAAGGTGGTCAGCTTGATGGTCACAGAGCCGAGCACCAGGTTCATGTCGGTAAAAGCAGTGTATTTGCGCAGCAGGTTTGAGCCGTTGGTGATGACGCCGAGGCCGTTCCACTGGAACAGGGCACGGAGAATTTCCGCGAAGCCCAGAGTTGCGATGGCCAGGTAGTCGCTCTTGAGGCGCAGGACGGGAATGCCGATGAGAGCGGCAAACACGGCGGCAAACAGACCGGCAATGAGGATGCAAACGATTGCACCGACAAAGTTCCCCGCGTTCACCCCCAGGACGCCGGACAGCAGCTCCGGAATGGAGAAACGGACCGCGCCACCTTCGAAATACTGATAGACAGCCTCATGCTGGCTGGCAGGGATGCTGAAAATGGCATAGGCATAGGCGCCAATCAGCATAAAGCCCGCCTGACCGAGGCTGAACAGGCCGGTAAAGCCGTTGAGCAGGTTCATGGATACGCAAACTAAGCTGTAAATCGCACCCTTGCGTAGCACTGGGATGAGCATCAGGGTAAAGGTATTGGCAGGCAGCACGTTGTCCAGCAGCAGCAGGACGATATAGAGTGCGCACAGGGCAAGGATCGCGGGAAGGTGGTTGGCCTTCTTTTCCGGACGAAGGGTTTTCGTTTCTTTCATCGTGTTCACCTCATACTTTGTCCGTGGCCTTCTCACCGAAGATACCGGTGGGCTTGACCAGCAGGATCACGATCAGAAGGACAAAGGTGAACGCATCCGAGAAGGTGGTCCAGCCAATGGCCTTGATGATGTTTTCGCAGATACCGATGATAAATGCGCCGATGACCGCACCGGGGATCGAGCCGATGCCGCCGAACACCGCTGCCACGAAGGCTTTAAGGCCGGGCATAGCGCCGGAGGTCGGGATCACGGAGGTGTAGTTGGTGAAGTACAGCAGCGAACCGACGGCAGCAAGGAAGCAGCCAATGACGAAAGTAACGCTGATGACGGCGTTGATGCGGATACCCATGAGCTGGCTGGTCTCAAAGTCCTTGGAAACCGCCCGCATGGCCATACCGATCTTGGTGTGGTTGATGAGCAGCACCAAAAGCACCACCAGGACGATGGTTAGAATGGGGGTGATGATGGTGACCCACTTAGTGGTTGCATCAAAAATGGTGATAGACTCCGAGAGGAAGGGAATTTCGGGATAGACCTGGGGCAGACCGCCGGTGAAGTAGAGCGCGCAGTTTTGCAGCAGATAGCTCACGCCGATGGCGGAGATCATGACCGACATACGGGGTGCGCTCCGCAGGGGCTTATAGGCCACCCGCTCGATGACCAGGCCGAGCACAACGGTGGCCACCAGCACGATGGGGATGGAGATGTAGATGGGGAGGGACGCCGTGGTATAGACCATCACAAGACCGGCGACCATGAATACATCGCCGTGGGCGAAGTTAATCAGGCGAAGGATGCCGTAGACCATAGTGTAGCCGATGGCGATCAGGGCGTACTGCCCGCCTACGGAGATACCTGCCAGGATGTACGGCAGATTTGCTTGCAGGAATGCAGACATTGAGGGATACCTCCTTACAGGATTGGAACGTATAAATCTGTTTCCCGCGCATTTGTGGGAAACGCATTTATACGTTCCGAAATAGACCGCGGAAAAATGGAAAAATGGAAAAAAGAAAAGGGATTATCCGGCGGAGGCTTCACCTCCGCCGGATAGCGGACAGTATATTAGTTGACACCCTGGACGGCAACGAAGTCCCAAACGCCGGTCTCGGTGTTGGCAGACTTGATATAAGCGGTGTCACGAACAGCATCGCCGATTGCGTCAAAAGCAATTGCGCCAGAGACGCCGGTATAGGTGACGCCGGGCAGCGCACTCTTCACAGCGGCGGGGTCGGTGGCGCCGGCAGCCTTGAGCGCTTCCAGAGCGGTGTAGTAGGCGTCATAGCCCATGACGGTGACGGCTGCGACCATATCGTCGCCGCCATTGTTGGAGAGATTGGTGGGATCGCCGTTGATCCATTCCTTGATACCGGCTTCAAACTTCTCGTCGCCGCCTTCTGCGTAGAAGGTGGAGACATAGATTTCGACGTCCTTGCCCTGGGCAGCGTTCAAGATGACGTTGGAGTCCCAGGTATCACCGGCCAGCAGGGGCATGGTCAGACCCTGGGCGGCGGACTGCTCCACGATGAGCTGTGCATAGCTGACAGAGCAGGGAGCGAAAATGACGTCAGCGCCTTCATTCTTGGCGGTGGTCAGGTAGGAGGTGAAGTCGGAGTTGTTTTCCGGGAATTCCGCGGTGATGACCTTCATGCCGAGACCCTCGGCGGCCTTCTTGAAGTAGTTGATGAGGCCCTGGTCGTAGTCGTTGCCGAGCTGGCCGAGGCAGTAGACGGTAGAAGCGCCCAGCTTATCGTAGGCAAAGTTGGCCAGAACGGTGCCCTGGAAGGGATCGAGGAAGCAGATGCGGAAGTAGTGGTCGTTGCCATCCGTAACCTGGGGGTTGGTGCAGGTGACGCCAATGGCAGGAATACCGGCTGCGGCGAAGGTATCGGAGGCGGAGATGGAGACACTGGAGCCATAGGAGCCCAGCACCACAGAGCAGCCTGCGGAGACCAGCGTGGTGGCGGCGGAGACCGCCTTGTCGGTGGAAGATTCGTTATCGGCATAGACGAGCTCGACCTTATAGGTTTTGCCGCCGATGTCAACGGTGGGCGTCAGGTAGTTGGCATACTGCATACCGAGGATTTCCTGCTTGCCGCCGGCGCCGTTGTCGCCGGACTGGGGTTCGTAGACGCCGATTTTGATGGTATCGCCGGAGCCGGATGCTGCGTTCTTTGCGCCGCAGCCTGCGAACAGGCACACAATCAGCGACAGGACGAGCAGAGACGCGATGAGCTTTTTCATTTGTGTGTTCCTCCATTTTTTGTAATAGTTGGCACGTTCGGCACGTCCGCCGGTGAAGGACGAATGTACACGATGCGCACCTTGTCACATCATCCATTATACTGTATAATCTCGTCGAATTCAAGAGCTATTATACAGATTGCGCCAAAAATACGCCAAAATTTTTGTGCAGTTTTTATGCGCGATATTCACAGTCTAGTAAATATCGGAAGTGTCTGCGGAAAGCGAGAAGAATCTTCAAAAAATAATGGTACAGCGCCAAATTTAATGGATCGCGGCAAAGGCCGCCCGAAGCGAGGCCAAGCGGAACGTCCGATGACCAAAGGTGTGAAAAAGTGCTGCCATATTTTCCTCCGAGTGCTCCAATTCCCGGGAGAGTCGCCAGCTAAGGCGCAGGAGGGCGTTCCCATCGGATGCTTCCTCGGCGCGAAGAAGCTGGCGTACGAGTAGGGGAAGCGCCACTGCGAAGACTGCGGCGGGCCAGAGGGAGCGGTCAAACACCGTGCGGGGGAAATATTTGTAGATTCCGTAGCAAAGAAGCTGCTCCCAGACCTCCGGTAGCTCCGGGCAGGTTTCCTGCCAACTGGGGCCTTCTAGAGGCAGGACGAGGGCGTTTTGCAGTGCAGCAGGGGACCTCAAATATTCCAGGTGTTCAAAAGCAGCCGACAGGGCCTTTTGCAGGCGCTTTGTGGTTCCTTTTTTGGCTGGCATGGACAGTGTTTCGGCCTTTTCCAGGCTGTGGGCCAGGGTGGAGGCCAGTGCACGATCCCGGCGCACTGCCGCGACCGGTGCACACAGGGTCAGTATCCGGATGCAGCGCAGGGAGAAGGGAACACTTCGACCCTGAGCCAGACGGAGGGCGTAGGTGCGAAGCTTGTCTGTGGCGATGATCCGCTCCGGTGACAGCTCATGGAGCGCTGTCATTGGCGCATCTGTGCTTTCCTTGCAGAGAGTGAGAGGCGTATCCGCTGTCAGAATCAGGCGTGCCGCCTCTGGGCAGGAGAGGCTCAAGCCCAGCTCCCGGTGAAGGCCAATCTCTGTGGAAAAGCGGGGATAGCTTGCACAAATTTTGCAAAGCCGATTCTCTCCCAGCTCCCGTTGAATTGGACACAGGCCGTCCGGCTGCAGCAGGCGGCAACGTCCATCCTGGAGGGCAAAGCACGTTTCACCGCCAATTTCTGTCATGGCCTCGCGTAGCTGTCTACCCAGTTTGCCGGGCACTTCCTTATAAAAGTTCAAACTGTCTTTGTCGATGACCACCGCCCAGTCGGCGCAGCAGGTGTCCGGGCAAGCCCCTGCGAGGCAGGAGAAAGAATCATAGTAGCTTGGTTTTGTGATTTGCACGGTCTTACCTCTCAAGCAGCAGCCGGATTGTCCAGAGTAAAGCCAGATGGGCGGGATAATAGATGTAGAATAAGTACTTGAGCTTCCTCGTGCCCCGTTTTCCCTGATAGCAGGCCAGCAGCGGCAGGGCAAGCAGGGCATACCACTGGAGATTGCTGCTCGATTGCAGGGCAACAAGGGACAGACCGATGGTTGCAGCGATCAGGCGATCCTGGCGGTGATCCGGCAGGAAGATGAGCACTGGTAGAAACACACCGGAAAGACCGTAGTCAATATGGTAGTCCATGTTAGGCAAGAGTCCAGGAATTCCTTGGCAAATCAGCACAACGCCCAAAAAGGCCAGTAGGCAGGCGATCCACCGATATTTCTTGGCCCTTGCCCAATCAGTAACGTAGATCAACACAATGGATAAAGAGAAGGTAAAGAGAATGCACAGTCGAAGGCTGTGGTTCAGGAACCAGTAAGCGACCTGCCAGAGGACGCCCACGGCAAAAACGGTGGCAAGATAACGGCCCCGGTGGGCGGTATATCGACAGCCCTCCGCGATCATGTAGGCGAAGATAGGAAAGGCCAGGCGGCCAATGATCCGCAAGATGGGCCATTGGGGCAACAGCAACTGACCAATGTGATCTATGGTCATCGACACCAGAGCGATGAGCTTGAGTTGGTTAGAGGTCAACTGAAGGTCGAAGGGAGATGATGGTTCCATGACAAATGCCTCGTTTATATAGGATAGTACTTATATATACAAAAATCGCCACAAAGTCAAGAAGAAGTATCGCAGCGAAATGGCAGAAACGGATATGAGCATCAGACAATTGCCAAAAGAAGGGCTTGTTCTGAGAAACCGCTTCTGCTATACTGAAAAAAACGGGCATAAAGGAGGAAATTTGGTGATTGATCTGAATGAGAAACGTCGGCTGCCGCTCTATGAATCGGTCTATCGCCAGATCCGGGAGGAAATTAGCGCCGGTCAGCGAGGAACCGGGGAGAAGCTGCCCTCCAAGCGCCTTTTGGCCACGCAGCTTGGCATCAGCGTCAACACGGTGGAGGCTGCCTACCGGCAGCTAGAATCCGAAGGCTACATTGAGGCCAGAGCACGAAGCGGCTTCTATGTGCTGCCCCTTTCGATTCTATCCCAGGGTGAAACCCCGAAGCCTCGGCGCATGGAGGAAGGCGCCTTGCCCTCTCCTGAGATCGACTTTGCTGTGGGTGCGGTGGACGAGGCGTTGTTTCCCATGCACATCTGGCAACGGCTGACCCGAAGCTGCCTCAATTCTCCGGGGATCTTATCCCGAAGTGAGCCCCAGGGCAATCCGGGCCTGCGGCTGGAAATCGCGCGCTATCTTGCCCGCGCCAGAGGTGTCCACTGCGATCCGGGCCAAATTTTGCTTGGTCCCGGGACAGACTATCTGATGCAGGTGCTCAGCGGTCTGCTGCCGGAGTGCTGCACCTTCGCGGTGGAGAATCCTGCCTATCACAAGGCGTATCTCCATTTCTCCCGGATGGGCCATCGGGTGATTTCTGCGAAGATGGATGGAAAGGGAATTCTTCTGGAGCCGTTGGAGGCTATGGACAATATCGTGGTTTATACCGCCCCCTCCCATCAATATCCTTTGGGCTTTACCATGCCCATGGGCAGGCGGACGGCATTGCTATCCTGGTGCAGCCGTGGGAGCTTTCGCTATGTGATTGAGGATGACTATGATTCCGAATTTCGCTATGACGCGAGGCCACTGCCGTCGCTGCAGAGTATTGATCACTCGGATCGTGTGGTCTACCTGGGGACAATGTCCGGTGTGATAGCCCCATCTCTTTGTATCAGCTATATGATTTTGCCGCCAGCGCTCCTTGGAGCGCTTCACGCGCAGCCGACGCCCTTCACCTGCAATATCTCCACCCTTTCTCAGTACACGCTCCGGGAATTCATGGGGCAGGGGTATTTTGAGAAGCACCTGAACCGGATGCGGGTGTGTTACCGCAATCGCCGCCGGGAGCTGACCGAGCTGCTGCGGCCTTATGAAAGCCGCCTGCGCGTCATCGGCGCCCAGGCGGGAAGCTATCTGCTGGTGCAGGTGGAGGAGGGAGCAGGAGAGGAGGCGCTGTGCGAAATGGCCATTTTGCAGGGCGTGCGAGTCTATCCCATTGGGCCCTATTTTATGGGACAGGTGCCACCGGAGTACCGTAACACCGTGCTTCTGGGCTATGGCAACCTGTCAAGCGAGCAGCTTTCCCGAGGCGTGGCGCTGTTGGTAAAGGCATGGAAGCTTTGAAAAATTTTCCTTTGTAGTCCTTACTCCTTGCGGGCATACTAACCCTGTAATATAGGAAAGGAGGACGCATCATGAACTGTGAAAATGCCAACAAGTGCATTGCCTGCACGGTAACCCAGTGCCGTCACCACTGTGATGACATGGATTATTGCTCTCTCGACAAAATTTTGGTCGGTACCCACGAGGCCAATCCCACCATGGATCAGTGCACAGACTGCAAGTCGTTCCTCAGAAAGTAAAAAGCCAGCGAAGCCCGTGGACCAGCGTCTGCGGGCTTCGGTTATTTCAGGCTTTCGTTGACCAAGGCGCCGAACAGGACGATTTCCAGACAAAAATAGAGCCATAGCATGGTGATGGCCACCACAGCGACGCTGCCGTAAACCTTTGAGTAATCGGTAAACCAGGTAACCCAGATAGAAAACAGCCAGGAAAAGAGCACCCAGCCTCCTGCCGTCACAAGACTACCGGGCAAAGCCTGCCGAAGGCGCAGATGATGCGGAGGGAAGGTGTGATAAATCAGCAAAAAAAGCCCCGTGAGAAAAACAAAGCAGATACCGCCCCGGCGGCGAAGGATGGTTCGGAGTACGGCAACAATCGGTGCATCTGCCTCTGCCAGTACCTCCAGCATCCTACGACCCAGAGTGTACAGACCGAAGGTGAGCACCAGGGCCAGTAAAAAAACGACCGTGTAGACAATAGCGAGCGCCCGCAGCCAGACGAAGCTTCGCCTTTTTTGATCCTGGCTTATCCTGCGAAGCCCCTGCAGAAGGCTGTAGATTCCACGTGAGGCAGACCAGAGCCCGGTGATGGCAGACAAGGACAGGGCAGGAAGTGTACCGCCTCCCAAAGATTCCATCGCGTCTAAAAACAGCGGAATCACGGCCTTTGGGATCAAATGCCGGAAAATCTCAAAGAATTCCGTTCTGGGCAGTGCGAAGCGCCCCATGAGGCCAAGCAAAAGGGCCAATGCCGGAAATAGGGATAATAAAAGAAAAAAAGCCGCGTTTGCGGCATAGACCGACAACTGCGCTTCAGAAATCGCAGACTTCCACGCGAAAAGCCTCTTCATCCAACCACCGCATTTCAGATCATATGCCTACAGTATGCCGCGAAATAAAAAAAATATGCAAAAGGAAGCGGGCGAAAAAAGAGAGCTTAGGAAGGAGCAAGAAAAAGCTTGACAAAACAGGAAAAAGTGAGTATTCTAAATGGGCAGGCTTTCAGGGGAAGCGGCATACAATTTAATATGGGCCATTAGCTCAGCTGGGAGAGCGCCAGGTTCGCAATCTGGAGGTCAGGGGTTCGATCCCCCTATGGTCCACCAAATATGTATTGGACGAACACCTATTTCTTCAATGGCTATTTCACTGTAAAGGTCTAATACGAATTACAAAAGGGCGTGTTGCAAAATGGAAAATTGCAGCACGCCTATATTTTATTTTGGTTCTATGTCAATTGCTGAAATCGCGCATCCCGTGCGATCTCTTTGGCAGGAATGCTCTCAGGAAGCTTGAATGACGGGCGCAATGCATTGACCGGTGGCTATTAATAATCGCAAGGCAATTTTTTCTCTTTGCGCAACCTTTTTTAGAAAATTGGGGTCAGGCTTGTCACCTGATCCCAATATTTATTTTTAGCGCCATAAATGATAAAAGGAAAAATATTCCTCCATTATCGAAAATTTATCATCAAAATTAATAAAATGCATGGATCATATTAAGCAAAAAGTCTATTTTGATATGACAGAGCAGTTTTTCCTTGAATTTCATTTTTAAAGAGGATAAAATGAAATGGGTGTTTATCGTCGTTTCTTTATCTATCTGCGGATTGAAATAGACGACAAAGCATCCAGAATGAAAACAAATTTTTTAGGAGGTATTTTATGAGAAGATTTTCTCGTGGCATTGCGCTCATTGTCAGCATTGTGATGCTGTTGGGTATGTTCCCGACGCTCTCTTTTGCGGCAGACGGCGCGGATGTCAGGACGGACACGTTAGCCAGTGAGATCACTGACGGCGTGGTGGTCACTGCAGCGGCGCCCGATTCTGAGGCGCCGATCGACAATAGCATCCCGATCTATGAGAACACCCAGTACAGCTTCGCGGAGCGCGCGGCAGACCTGGTTGCCCGTATGACGCTGTCTCAGAAGGGCTCCCAGCTAATCTCCAGCCCGGCTCCCGCGATCAATGCCAGCGCACTTGGCGGCGGCGCCCTCAATACCGTTGCAACTAAAAATCTGCCCCAGTACTACTGGTGGAATGAAGGCCTGCACGGTTATAACCGCATTGACAACGGTGCAAGCGTATCCGGCGGTGGCGCGGGCCCTGCCAACTCTGTCTCCTATCCCCAGAGCCTGACGGTGGGTTCCACCTGGAATCCGGAGCTTTACTACCGTGAAGCGCTTCAGGTCTCTGATGAAATTCGTGAGCGTACCAGCCGCAACACCCAGACCGGCAACGCCATCAACCTGAACTTCTACTCTCCGACGGTCAACCTCCAGCGTGACCCCCGCTGGGGCCGCAATGAGGAGTCCTACTCTGAGGATCCCTACCTGACCATAAAGATGGGCAGCCAGTATGTCCTGGGCCTCGAAGGCAAAAACCAGGATGGCAGCATGATTGATCCCGACGGCTACTACAGACTGCACAGCACGATCAAGCACTTTGTTGCCAACAACAGTGAATCCAACCGCCTCAACGGCGGCGCGACCACTGACCTGAATTCCCTGCGCAACTACTATCTGGCCCCCTATCGCGGCATCATTCAGGCGACGGATGTTTCCTCCGTCATGACTGCCTATAGCACGATGAATGGTGAGCCCTGCTCCTTCAGCTCCTACCTGATGGACACGATTCTTCGCCAGACCTACGGCCTTTCCGGCCACATCACCGGCGACTGCGACTCTGTTGGTACTATGTCCCGCCACAACTATCGCAATCCCCGCACCGGCGCGACCCTGACCAATAACGAGAGACTGGCCGGCGCTCTTGCCCACGGCGAAGATCTGGAATGCAACGGCGGCTACACCGGAACCGGCAACTTCAACAGCTATTCCAGCAATATGCTCGGCGTCCAGACCGACAAGGGCACGTTTACCGAGAATACGATAGACATCTCTCTGCATCGCTTGCTGACGGCCCGTATTTCCACCGGTGAGTTTGACGACAATCTGGCTCTGACGCAGCAGGCCAATGACCGCATGGCGGCACAGAAGGCTGCAAAGCCCAATAGCAATGTGGCCAACCAGACGGCCGAGCGTCTTGCGATCCTCGATGAGGTGAACAGTGAAGGCGTGGTCATGCTCCAGAACAAGGACAACTTCCTGCCTCTGCAAATTCCGGCTCATGGCGAATATAAGGTAGTCATCGTCGGCGCATGGCAGACCAATATGTACCTGGGCCTCTATTCTGCAGGCGCAAGCAATACTGAAAACCAGGTCAACATCCAGAAGGGTGTTTCTGATGCCATCAAGGCCATCAACCCCGATGCAACCTTTACCTATATCACCAGCGACAGCGTCAGCAGCTCCAACCAGGCTGCCATCCAGGCTGCGGACGTCTGCGTGGTTGTGGGCGGCGCGAACAACAGCTACTCCGCAGAAGACCGCGACCGCAGCACCCTGGCGCTGACCAACAACCAGGCCACCATGTTTGCTCAGGTGGGTCAGTGGAATCCCAACACCGTTGCCATCATGGAGACCTGTGGCCCCATGGAGACCTATACCTTCTCCGACAATGTCAAGGCCATCCTGTGGTCCTCCTTCGGCGGCCTTCGCAAGGGCCTGGGCTTCGGCAGCATCATCACCGGCAAGGTGAATCCCTCCGGTAAAGTTACCGCCACCTGGTACCGCTCTGCCAGCGAGCTGCCTGCCACAACCAACTATAATATGTATGCCACCAATGGCAGCAAGGGCCGTACCTATATGTACTACACCGGCGACGCCGTGTATCCCTTCGGCTTTGGCCTGAGCTTTACCACCTATGAATACTCCAACCTCAAGGTGGACAAGACCTCCTACGATGCGAACGACACCGTGAAGGTTTCCTTCGATGTGAAGAACACCGGCTCTGTTGCCGGCAAGGAAGTCACCCAGCTCTATATTGCACAGCCCGATGCACCGGCTGAGCTTCTCCGCCCGATCCGCCGTCTGGAGGGCTTTGAGAAGGTCGAGCTCCAGCCCGGTGAAACCAAGACCGTCTCCATGGAAGTCGCAATTCCTGATCTGGCTTATTACAATGAGTCTGATGACTTCTATTCTGTGGATACCGGCAAGTACCAGGTGCAGGTTGGCGGCGACAGCGCCCATGCAAACCTGACCGCAGACTTCACCGTTAGTGGTGAAATGGACGAGTATCCCACGCTTCTGACCGTCAAGGCCAACGCCGTGGGCGATACCGAGAACGGCATTGAGCAGCGCCTGATCTACGACAAGGGCGCCATCATCAACCCGCAGCTCACGGTCTGCATGAACAATGAAAAGCTTTACGGCTATATCATTGCCGACCAGAGAAGCCCCATCCATGCCCTCAAGTCCACAGCGCTTCCCGAAGGCATGACCTTTACTTATGAATCCAACCGTCCGAATGTCGTCTCCGTAACAGACGGCGTGCTCAAGGCTGTTGGAGCCGGTGTTGCTACTGTGACCGTCACCGGTGAGCTGGACGGCGTTGAAGTTAGCACGGACTTCGTCGTTTACGTTATGGGCTCGGTCAATGTTAGCAGCATTACGATCGACGGCGAGCCTCTGGAAAAATTCAGTCCGGATAAGTACAGCTACAGACTGACGCTGGACAACAAGTCCCATATTCCTGTGGTCGCTGCGACCGGCGCTGACGATCTTGACATCGTGGTAACCCAGGCTACGGAGCTTCCCGGTGTGGCTACAGTTGTTTCCACCGATCCCAGCTCCGGTGCCTCCGCGACCTATGAAATCAGCTTCAAGGTCAAGTCCTCCGGCAGCGCTGTTACGTCAATTGACTTCACCAATCCTGCGGATGAAAGCAAGTTTGAAGTCATCAACCAAAGCAGCGCCGAGATCAAGGAAGGCGAGGGCCTGACTCTGGTGGCCACTCGTCCCGCGTTCGAGCCCTGCAACGGCCAGAACTCCGGCGACCAGGCGACAAATCCGGAGGATGCGATCTCAGTTCCTGTCAGCGGCGACTGGGAAGCGGTGCTCGAATTCAATTTCAGCACTGGTTCTGCCAGAAACGGCTACTATCAGTTCTTCGGCTTCTATGCCAGCGAAGGCGATGATTTCCAGAACATGGCCGGTATCCGCGGCGGCGACGGCGCAATGCAGGACTTCCTGCGTGTGGACGGCGCAATCACCGCTGAGACTCAGAATTCTACTCCGGGTCTTGCCTCCAACGGTACCTATTGGTACAAACTCACCAAGGAAGGTACCACCTACACCTGTGCCCGTAGCGCCGACGGTGAGGAATTCACCGATATGTTCTCCTACAAGGACACCGGCATCGAGGCTGACAGCATTGTCATCGACGCCTACACCGGCATGACCGAGGGCTACAACTTCACCCTCAAGACGCTCACCCTCGAAGGCGAGGCAGCCGGTCTTCCGAATGTAGACTTCACCAGCCTGGACGATGCGGCTAAGTATGAGATCTTCAACCAGACCTCTGCTGAGCCCAAGGAGGGCGAAGGTCTGACCCTGGTTGCTACCCGTCCCGCTTTTGAGCCCTGCAATGGCCAGAACTCCGGTGACCAGGCCACCAATCCGCAGGATGTGGTCATCGTTCCCGTGTCCGGCGATTGGGAAGCGACCCTGGAATTTGACTTTAGCACCGGCTCCGCCGGAAATGGCTACTATCAGTTCTTCGGCTTCTATGCTTCTGAGGGTGATGACTTCCAGAATCTGGCCGGCATCCGCGGCGGCGACGGCGCAATGCAGGACTTCCTGCGCGTAGATAGCGCAATCACCGCTGAGACTCAGAATTCCACTCCGGGTCTTGCCTCCAACGGTACCTATTGGTATAGAATTACCAAGGAAGGCACCACCTACACCTGCGCCCGCAGTGCCGACGGTGAAGACTTCACCGATATGTTCTCCTACAAGGACACCGGCATCGAGGCCGACAGCATCGTCATCGACGCCTACACCGGCATGACCGAGGGCTACACCTTCACCCTCAAGGGCCTCACCTTCGAGGGTGGCCAGGCAGTGCCCGTGGCGACATTGCCCGAGTTGTCCGACATCAAGGTAAACGGTGAAGACATTGGCTTCGATCCGGCAATTAAGGTTTACAACTTTGAGGTTGCCAAGGACAGCACCAAGGCGCCTGTCATTACCGCTGTTGCCGGTAACAAGGCCACCACGGTGGAAATTGAGCAGCTTGATGGTCCCTTCGGTACGGCCTATGTCACCGCAACCGCGGGCAATAAATCTCAGAAGTATTCTCTGAGCTTCAACTATGGCCCCGTGGACGACTACTTTGCTGACGGTACCATCAGCGATGCCTGGACCATCGAGAAAGAGCTCGCCACCGAGTATCAGCTTGTCAAGGGCGAGGGCCTCAAGCTCTACACCCAGGTCGAGGACTACTATCAGACTGGTGACGAATGGCACAATGCCTTCACCATGCCTGCCCAGGGCAACTGGACGGCGGTTGCCAAGGCCTTCTTCCCGACCAGTGCTTTGGAAACCTACCAGCAGCTCACCATGTCTGTTTGGGAGGATGAGGACAACTACGTCCGCATTTGCTGCCAGGAGAGCCGCCTGTACATTGAACCCGGTCAGGAAAAGAACGGCACGATGGATCTGAGCGCGTTCGAAAATGCCAACGCAACGGCAGCCGCAGACGGCACCGTGACGATCTACTTCCGCATCAACAAGCTTGGCGATACCTATACAGTCTCCTATAGCCAGGACGGCGTTGATTTTGCGGCCCTTGGCACAGTGACTGCCAATTATGCCAACCCGAAGATTGTCCTGACCGCCGGTCAGAATTCCGATAATACGCCCGTGTGGCTCAACTTTGAGTATCTGGCAATTACCTCTAAGGACGGCGTGGATGCCAATGCCGACTTCCTCACCTGGGCCTGCCAGAATGTGGCCGACTATGTGGCTGCCGATCTGCCCGAGGAGACCACCGAAGCGCTTAGCTTCTGCGCAATTCCCCATGGCTACACCATGACAGTGGAATCCAGTGATCCCGACGTGATTGCGGAAGATGGTGCTGTAACACCCGCCGCTGCGGCCAAGGATGTTACCCTGACCATCCATATCAGCGATGGCGCGACAAGCGCACTCTCTACTGCTGTTGTCAGTGTACCTGGCGAGGTAGTTGAGGAGCCCATTGATCCGACGATTCCGATTTATGAGAATCCGCAGTACAGCTTTGCCGAGCGTGCGGCTGACCTGATTGCTCGTATGAGCGTGCAGCAGAAGGGCAGCCAGCTGGTCAGCACCGCTTCTGCCATCAACGCTTCTGCCCTCGGCGGCGGTACGCTCAATGTGCCTGCCACCAAGAACATCGACTCCTACGAGTGGTGGAGCGAGGCCCTGCATGGCTACTCTCGCGGCAACACCAGCAACTCCGTCTCCTATCCGCAGAACCTTACCGTCGCTTCTACCTGG
>JAZLFG010000095.1:0-8437 GCA_045615685.1 Faecousia sp. | reverse complement strand
CCCGTTCGCCACTAACCTTCATCCCCGAAGGGAATCGGTCCGTTCGACTTGCATGTGTTAGGCACGCCGCCAGCGTTCGTCCTGAGCCAGGATCAAACTCTCTATAAAATCTTATCTTAACCCAGCTCTCCGCGCTTCCTTTACAGCAAACGCATTCGCCGGACTAAAATCATTTTACTTGAATTCGCTCTAGCTTCACTCAAGAATTTTCGTTGGCTATTCTTTTGACATCAAAAGAACAACTTACATCTATAATAAATTGTCCAAGGTGCTTGTTCATGTTTCGTTGTTTAATTTACAAGGTACATCCCGCTTCTCTCGCGGACAGCTTCGTTATAATAGCACCAGGCATTTCATTTGTCAAGAAGTTTTTTCTTTTTTTAAGGAATCCTGGCCAATTTTTTTAAGCGGAAGCGTTTGATCGGGAAATCGCTGCTTTATCACAGCTTATTTATTCTAAACAGGAACCGTGGAAAATGCAAGATGGAAAAACTGACAAATTTTCGGCATATGTTTCGTCAGATTTTACGTCCTCATCAAAATATGTGGGGCGCTTCCGCGCCCCACGCAAATATACTTTAATAATCCCTTACTGGGCATCCTCAATGATGCCATAGCCGCCGTCGTTCCTTTTATAAACAACCGCAAAGGCTCCGTCGGCGTCCTCGTCGCGGAAGGCGAAGAAGTTGTGTTCCAGCAGGTTCATCTGCAAAATTGCCTCCTCGCGGGTCATTGGCTTCATTGGGAACTGCTTGGTACGGATGATCTCAAAGGTTTCCTCCGGGCCGTCGGGCACCAGCGTGGAGATCTCCTCAGGGCTGCGCACAAAGGCATCCTGACGAATCCGCTTAGCCAAGCGGGTCTTGTTCTTCCGGATTTGGCGCTCCAAGGAGGAAATCGCTGCGTCCACCGAGGCAAACATATCGGAGGTGGATTCACTTGCGCGGAAATAGGTATTGGCCGCATGAACCGTAATCTCAGCCTTATTACGGTTCTTCTCGACAGAAAAGACGACAAAGGCCTCCGCATCGTCCTTGAAATAGCGTGCGAGCTTGCCTACCTTCTTGTCGGCATAGGCGCGCACATTGTCGGGGATGTGCACCTTCTTCTCTGTAATCTGGATTTTCATAGTCTGTCGCTCCTTTCGCTCGGATGGGGTTTTACTCTGGACGTCTATATTATAGCACAATAAATCATTTTTTCAAGTGCAATCATTTATCTATATTGACCACTCATGCCCGTGCTTTCGACGAGAAGGCAATACATGTCAAAATATTCCGTTTTTATGGTTGGTTAGCGATGAATTCCTCCTTTTCACGGATCAACATCTGGATCACCGCATCCACGCTGCCGGTACGGTTTACAAGGTATTCCTGGAGCGCGCACAGATCGTTGTATGTCAGCAGTGGATAATCCTCCCGGCCGAAGGTGCCGTCGGAATAAATGCAGTAATGCAGGTCGTGATTTTCCTTGACCCAGCCCGCTCCAGTATCACGGATTGCCTGAACCAATCGGTCTGCCGTCCGTGCAAGCGTCTGCCAATCCAGCAGATCTGCCAAATGATAGGCCGTCAACGCCTCCGCAGCCAGGTGATTCAGAGAAGTGTGGGACAGCGCTGTGGCCGCCGGATGGCCGTAATCCGCAGTCAGCCAGCCTCCGTTTTCCGTTTCCACATGATGCTTTTCCGCAAAGTCTATAAAATAGTCACCGTAGCGGTGCAATATGTCGAAGAAATAGTCCGAATCTAAGGCTGTGCTGATGTGATAGGCCACTTCCATCAGATCCGTGTTGAATCGGGTGTCGTAAAAGCCTGCACCGATGCCATACTCCGTGCTTAACCACTCACTCTGCGGAGAGGTTTCCCAAAAGCCGCTGGAATTCTGCCAGCGCAGTGCGGTGTCCAGCGTTCCCACCGCCATGAGTGGAGCCTCCGGCCGATTTTCCATCTGCTCGTACATTAGCCGCACAAGATAGGCTGCCGCACAGCGGTAATAGCAGTTATCGCCGCTGGGTACATAGTTGGATGGCGCTGCCCGGTAGTAGCCATCGAAGCACCAGCATGCTTCATCGATATCTGTATAGGAAGCCCAGATGCGGCCGCAATGCGTCTCATTCCCTTGGGGTTCGGGTGGGCCATCTGTTACAAGCAAGGTGCAGTCACAGAAATCTCCCTCGACAGCGAACCATTCGCAGGTGATGCCCGTACGATCTTGGGTGACGGTCAGACCTGTACCACGAGAAACTTGTTGAATGACGCCATTTTCCAATCGTGCATATCCTTTGGGCGCGTCACAGAAAATGCTGGTTCCGTCGGCCAGGGAGACAAGCGCGGCACTCCCCTCATAGCTACCAGACGTCAAGGTGTGGTCCGTCCAGACCTCTCGGGTGGCATCGTAAACACAGACCGTACCGGGCTGCGGTTGGAGGCGGACAGAACACATGCGCTCCCCACCAGAGGGATTTTCTAATCGATACATGGTCAGCGTCTGCCCCTCTAACTGATAGGTACGAGATCGCTGGCCATTGTCCTCGGCTTCCTCAATGCACAGAGGCTCTGTGCCAATCCGCAGCGCTATAGGCTCTGCCGTAATCTCTGTTGCGTCCTCGGGTAGTACTGCGGTGGATCCAGTCCCGTTAGGCCGCGCAGCACAGGCGGTACAAAGCGCCACCCAGATGATGCATAGCAATAATCGTTTCAAACGCTGTCTCATAGTAACCTTCTTTGCGCTCTTCTTTTTCATCCGAAGGCCTTCTTTCTCTCAAAAGCAGGCCCTATTCTCGTTTTTTATGCGTCTTGAGGCCGGATGAGATCACAGTCCTCTGGAGACTTTCCCTCCAGGAGGATGAGCTTCTCTGACAGCAAGCGGGAAAAACCGCTGACAATGGCGGACATGGCAATCAAGGTCTCCGGCTGGTCTGCGGCAATTTCGCTGGCCTCCTCACGCTGGAGAATCGGCGCGGCGGCCAGGCGGACTTGCTCGGTAAAATACTTCGTGATCACGCGGTGCTGCCGGGCATAGTTCCTATAGATCGCCTCTACCTCCTCTATGCTCAGGCCCATCGGGATCATCTTGCGGATCAGGGCAATAGACAGGCTCCCCTTGAGAGTAAGAATGATAATGAGATAGGCGATATGCTCCCGGTAATAGCGCTTCTTTCTGGGCCCGGGCATCACCTTGGTGCGGACATAATTGTTGATGGTTGCGGCAGTGATGAACTGCTCCTCCTTCAATTCCGGAGGAAGATAGTCTAAATACTGCTTCAAAAGATCCGTAAGCTGCTCCATATAGAGGCCAAAATTCGGAATATTTTCCCAGTCGGGCAATTGAAAATGGTCGAGAAATTTTTCCCACCGGCGCAGCTTGCCCGCTACCAGCACATTGCTATACGGCATAGGCTGCTCCTTATTCGTGGCAGGCGTCGAGGATGCTCTGCCTTGCGTTGTCCACATGATGGGTCATGAGGGATTCGGCGCGATCGCGCTCACCGGCGGCAATGGTCTCATAGAGCGCCCGGTGCTCTCTGCTTGACCGTTCTGCGCGGGAGAGAATGTCCATGGATTCCCGGCGGAACTTCATGATCTTGCGAAGCATAGGCTTTAATGCGTCGGTCAGCATCTGATGCTGGGCCATGGTGAAAATCATATCGTGGAAGCGTGTGTCCATCTCCACCACATGAGCGGTATCCCCACGAGAAACATAGTACTCCTGCAATTCCACAATGTGGAGCATTTCATCAAGCTGCTCCTGGGTACGGTTTTGCGCGGCAAAATAGGCCACCAGCCCCTCGATGCGCACCCGCATCAGCAGAATGTCCTCCAGGTCTCGCCGGGTGATGCCCACCACCACGGAGCCTTTGGGGGATTCCTGAATCAGCCGCTCCTGGGCCAAACGGCGCAACGCCTCCCGAATGGGGGTGCGACTGACACCCAATTCTTCCACAAGACGAAGCTCGGTAAGAATCTCACCTCGGGGATAGACGCCGGAAATAATATCCCGCTCCAGTCGATCAAAGACCCGGTCTGCCAGCGATACGTTATACTGCTTTGCGTTCATCGTCTCCACCTCCTCACAGCCGGGGCAGCCGTCCGTCGGAGAGCTGCTCAATCTTTTCCTCCAGCTCGCTGGTGGAAAGCACTGTCTGACGGCCATCCTCGTATTCCTTGTCGATCCACTCCTTGAGCGCTATGACCAGGGGATCGTGCTTGTCAAGGGCTTCGGCAGCACTCAGGTGGTAATTGCCATTGATCCAATAGGCGATGCCCGCAAGGCCGGAGGTCTTGCCGAGCTGCACGGAGGCCGGGCGGTTTAAAAGGCGGCTGGTGTTGAAAATATTGTAGATTTCCTCATCTTTTAGGAGACCGTCGGCGTGAATGCCGGCCTTGGTCACATTGAAGTTGCGGCCCACAAAGGGGGTCATAGGCGGAATATCGTAGCCGATATCCTTGCGGAAGAAGTCGGCAATCTCGGTGATGACCGTGGGATCCATACCGTCGAAGGAGCCTCTAAGGGAAGCATACTCGAACACCATGGCCTCCAGTGGCACATTGCCCGTCCGCTCGCCAATGCCCAGAAGGGAGCAGTTGACCGCGCAGGAGCCATAGAGCCAGGCCGTGGAAGCATTGGTCACAGCCTTATAGAAATCGTTATGCCCGTGCCACTCCAGACATTCGCTGGAGAGGTCGGAATAGTGCTGCAGGCCGTAGATGATGCCCGGCACACTGCGCGGCAGGGCGACGCCGGTATAGGGCACGCCATAGCCCATGGTGTCGCAGGCGCGAACTTTCACCGGAATACCCGCTTCGTCCGACAGCTTCACCAATTCGTTGACAAAGGGCACCACGAAGCCATAGAAATCCGCCCGCGTGATATCCTCCAGATGACAGCGCGGCACAACCCCCGCATCGAAGGCATCCTTCACCGTGCCGAGATAGTGATCGAGGGCCTGCTGGCGAGTCATGCGCATCTTCTTGAAGATATGGTAGTCGCTGCAGCTCACGAGAATGCCGGTCTCCCGGATCCCGAGCTGCTTCACCAGGCGAAAGTCCTCCTTGCTGGCTCGAATCCAGGTGGTGATCTCCGGGAAGGGCAGATCAAGCGCCATACACTTTTCAACAGCCTCCCGATCCTTCTTGCTATAGATAAAGAACTCCGTCTGACGGATGATGCCATAGGGCCCGCCGAGACGGCTCAGAAGCTTATAGATGTTCACCGCCTGCTCCACGCTGTAGGGCTCCACAGACTGCTGCCCATCGCGCAAGGAGGTATCGGTAATCCAGATCTCCTCGGGCATGTTCATAGGCACCCGGCGGTGGTTGAAGGCCACCTTGGGCACGGTGTCGTAATCATAGATGTCGCGGTAGAGATTTGGCTCCGGCACATCCTGCAGGGAATATTTGTAGATGTTTTGCTCCAACAGGTTGGATTTGCTTGATATCTCCAACATGGCGTTCCCTCCTAGAAAACAGAAATACATGAATGCGTGTATTCATGTATACAATTATACAGCTTGGCAATACTTTGTCAAGAGGACTTTTTGTCATTGTTTGCCTTTCAAAAAAATCTGTCAGGAATTCCAAATTTTCCCGAAAAACCCCACAAAAAAACGGCAGAACGACTTCTTGTTTTTTCTTTCATTCGATGATACATTAAATGCGTAAACTATGCTACGGTATGGAGGAGGCGCTTATGCAGCTGTCAAAAACGATCCAAAAATGCGGCAACGACCCCTTTCTTCGCTATCAGCAGATGGCCCGGGTTGCTCGACAGCAGGGAAAAGAAATCCTCTGTCTTGACCACTGCCAGCCGGATACCAATACCTCCGATGTGTTCTATACCGCCGTCGGCGCCTTTGTGCCGGAGGTGCTGCGTTATGCGCCTGCCGAAGGTCTGCCCATCATGGCAGAAGCCCTGCAGGGCTATTATCGCCTCCATGGCATGAACTATGCGCTGGAGGATTTTCTAATCACCAACGGCGCCAGTGAGGCGCTGATGATTGCCCTGCAGTGTATTCTCGACCCAGGCAGTGAGGTCATTGTACCGGAGCCGTTCTACCCCAACTACCGCACCGCCATCACCGCCTGCGGAGGAGAGCTGCGTCCCCTCTTCACAAGTCCCGAGGAGGGCTACCGCTACGCTGTCCGGGAAAAGCTAACGCCACTCATCACCGAAAAGACCCGCGCCATCGTCTGCTGCAATCCCTGCAATCCCACCGGCACCGTGCTGAGTTTCGCAGAGATGCAAGTGATCGCGGATGTGGTGAAGGAATATGACCTCTGGCTCATTGCCGACGAGGTCTACCGAGAATTCGTCTACGACGGCGCGGCCAATTCCTTCGGCCAGATGCCGAAAATCGCCGACCGGCTTGTGCTCCTGGACTCCACCTCCAAGCGCTTCTCCCTATGCGGCGCCAGAGTAGGAACACTGATCACCAAAAGCCGTGACTTTATGGCAGCCGCTCACAAGCTGGCCCAGGCTCGGCTTTCCGTGAGCACCATGGCGCAGGTAGCGGCAGCAGAGCTCTATCTGATGGACAGCAGCTCCTTTGATGTCCAACGAGAAGCGTTTCGTCAGCGCCGCGACCGGTGCCTTACCGCTCTGCAAAAAATTCCCGGAGTGGTGTGCGCTTTCCCAAAGGGCGCGTTCTATCTCATGGTTCGGCTGCCAGTAGACGATACTGACCGCTTCCAGCGCTGGCTCCTGGAGGAATTTGCGTACCAGGGCCAGACCCTTCTGCTTGCACCGGGCTCCGGCTTCTACGCCACCCCCGGCTGCGGCCGAAGTGAAATGCGCATCTCTCTTGTGCTTAACACCCAGAAGCTGGAGCAAGCCATCGCCCTTCTGGCGCAGGCGCTCCAATGCTATCCCGGCACAACCGCATAAACATGGACTCGCACGGCGCTCGGATGATATGCTCCCTTTATGAAAGACAGTGAAATAAAAAAACACTGTTGATCATGAAGGGAGCATAACTATGTCCAGAGGAAAGGTAACAGTAGCGGAACGAATTGAGGCTGCAAAGGCGTGCGCCGAGGGAAGGATGAGCCAAACAGAAGCAGCGCACAGGTTGGGGGTAGATCGAACGAGTATACAAGGATGGGTGGCGCGATACAAAGCAGGAGGAGCATCGGCTTTCAAAGAGCAGGCGCATAATACCGTATACGCAGAAGAATTGAAAACAGCAGCAGTAAAAGAGTATTTGAATAGCAAAAAGCCGCTTACCACAAAAGTAATAAGCAGCTTTGCGATCTCGGCCTTTTCAGTTTTTTAATGCGGTTATTGGAATTACAAACACCCCATCCGAGCGTTTATAAACTGCGTTTGATAATCCGCAAATCACACATTTAATTCTGGGTTCCTTTCCTCCGTTATTCACTATGTCATTGCAGACCTTATTCAAGTTCTCTGCGCCCTCGTCTATTTTTTTGCCCCAAGTTTTATTTCGAATGCGCACCATTCACCATCTTCCAACTCAATAACGGCATCTATCTCATTATTTTTATCATCCTGATCCCTTCACCTCCTCCTGAAGCCAATTATATAGTAAGAGAATTTAAAAACAAGTAAATTGGAATACTATACATTGATAGCGGAATACATTACACAAAAAGCTTGTAACATTATGTGCTACAAACTTTTGGCTATATTCAGTCTAACAACAACTTAAGATTTAATCTTCATCGTTTAGGAAAACAGCCCTGCAGATAATATCCGCGGGGCTGAAATGATATCTTTCATTTTTTGCACATTTGCATTTGAATTTGTGGTGTAAGCATGGAGTAAATTGGTGTAAGCAGTGGTGTATACGCCAATTTTCAGTCTCCAATTAATACATCTTAGCGCCGGCAGGAATGTGGTTATCCAGCATCAGCAGATGCAGCTTTTCTTCGCCCTCTTCGTGGTGAACAGCGGAGATCAGCATACCGCAGGATTCGATGCCCATCATAGGCCGAGGAGGCAGGTTGGTGATTGCAATACAGGTCTTTCCAATCAGTTCTTCTGGCTCATAATATGCATGAATACCACTCAAAATTGTCCTTTTCTCGTCAGAACCGTCATTCAAAGTGAACTTTAAGAGCTTATTGGACTTGGGTACTGCCTCACAAGCGAGGACCTTAACGGCACGGAAATCGGACTTGGAGAAAGTCTCGAAGTCAACGAAATCAGCGAACAGAGGCTCGATTTCGACCTTAGCGAAGTCGATCTTTTCTTCGACAACAGGAGCTGCAACAGGTGCCTCAGCAGGAGCATTTTCTGCCTTCTGGGCCTTCTTCTCAGACTCGATGGGCTTCATTGTCGGGATTTCATAACTTGGTCAAATAAACCCTAACAAATCCTATCATATCCACTCGTATCTCCCGCTCCAATAACTCCAATAATCAAATTTCTCCGAATCTTACCTAATCTCTCCGGCGTATTGGTGACGAAAGTGGAGATGT
>JAZLFG010000094.1:0-49608 GCA_045615685.1 Faecousia sp. | reverse complement strand
GAAGAATGCCGATTACGGCAGACTGATGGAAAATATCGTTGCCATTGAGCTGTTAAGGCGCGGCTATGAGTTGTACGCCGGAGTGCTGTATAAGAAAGAAATTGATTTCGTTGCAATCAAGCGTAGCGAGAAGCTGTATATTCAGGTCGCAAATACGATTGACGACCCCGATACCTTTGAGCGTGAAGTATCACCATTGCTCAAAATCGCAGACGCCTACCCGAAGATGATCATCACCCGCACAAGGCAGGAAATGTACCAACACGAGGGCGTGAAGATCGTGGATGTGGCAGATTGGCTGGGAGAATAAGTAAATTTACGAAAAATACGCACCGGCAGTGCATTTTGAACTGCATCCCGTCAAGAGGACAATGAAATAATATAAAGATTTTTTAGGACGCACGGCACTGCAGTGCCGTGGTACCCTCAAATTGCGTACGGCTGCTTCGCATCCATACGCAATTTGAGGGTTTTGTTATGCCGCCAGATAATATTGTGCATGCTTTTCCATCGGTGTCAGAATGCCAAGGTTTCGCTGTAGGCGCTTACTGTTGTAATAGTCGATGTACTTTTCAATCATCTGAACAAGGCTTTCACGGTCGGTAAAGCGTCTGCCGTAATAACTCACATTATATTTGATCGCTGTTTCTCCAAAGTTACTGTTACCTTTCCTCTGGACATAGTTATGCTCCCTTCATGATCAACAGTGCTTTTTTATTTCACTGTCTCTCATAAAGGGAGCATATCACAATTCCTCCCCGTGCGAGTCTTTTTTCATATTGGAACCGTGCGTGCGCCAAATTCGCTTATTTCCACCCGGCGTCTTCAAGCTCAGCGGCCTTTTGGCGAAGCATGAGACCCTCGATGGCCTTTCTTGCAGATGCACCGTGGTAGAGCACCTCGTAGGCCTGCTGGGTGATGGGCATTTCCACCCCGACATGTTGGGCAAGCTCCCAGGCAGAGCGGGCTGCGTAATAGCCCTCTACCACTCCGCCTACCTCCTGAAGAGCCTCCTGGACACGCTTGCCCTGGCCAATCAGAATCCCGGCACGGCGATTGCGCGAGTGCATCGACGAGCACGTAACGATTAAATCTCCTACGCCAGTGAGTCCGGCAAAGGTCTCCTGCTTTGAGCCCATCGCCATGCCAAGCCTGGCAATTTCCGTAAGTCCCCGGGTCATGAGCAGCGCCCGGGTATTATCGCCGTAGCCCATGCCATCGCAGACGCCCGCACACAGGGCGATGACGTTCTTGAGCGCCCCGCCCAGCTCCGCTCCCACCACATCTGGGGTGGCGTACACCCGGAAGCGGGCAGACATAAACACATCCTGCAAAAGCTCCGCCGCCTGCCGATCGGTGCAGGCGATAACGCACCCGGTAGGAATGCCCCGGCTGACCTCCTCGGCATGGCTGGGGCCGGACAGCACGGCCACCTGCCTTCCAGTCTCCTGGGCAATGATCTCCGACATTCGAAATCCTGTGCCCGCCTCAATGCCTTTGGCAGCGCTGATGAGCAGGGCATCCGGCTCCAGATAGGGCGCCATATCCCGGCAGGTCTGCCGAAGTGCAAAGCTCGGCGTGGCCACCACCACCAGCTTATGGCCCTGCACACATCGTAACGTGTCCGAATGGCAAATGGTATAGGGCAGAGTCACCCCAGGCAGATGGCGATTGCAGCCCGTCTGAGCCAATACGCGAGCCGTTTCCGGACTGTGCGACCAGAGGGTAACCTTGTGGCCGTTGCGGTCGAGAAGGGCGGCCAAAGCGGTACCCCAGGCGCCGCTGCCCACAACACAGATGCTGTGCTTTCTCTCACTCATGGTCACTTAATCCTCCTTATCGCCCTTCTGCCGGATGGTCAGGCGGATTGGAGTGCCCTCCAGGCCGAAGACTGCTCGAAGCTGGTTTTCCAGATAGCGCTGGTAGGAGAAGTGAAACAGCCGAGCATCATTGCAGAAAATGACGAAATGGGGTGGCTTGACATCCACCTGGGTCATATAATAAATCTTCAGACGTCGGCCCTTATCCGAGGGGGGCTGCACCCGGGCAGTGGCATCCTCTAAAATATGGTTGAGCATACCGGTGGTGATGCGCATAGCCGCATTATTGGCAGCCGCGTTGATGATCTCAAAGAGCTTATTCACTCGCTGACCAGTCAGCGCAGAGAGAAAGATAATGGGCGCGTAAGACATATAGCTCAGATCCCGGCGAATGTCGGCGGTCTTCTCGTCCATGGTTTTGGTTTCCTTCTCTACCGTGTCCCATTTGTTTGCCACAATGATGCAGGCTTTCCCTGCTTCATGGGCAAGACCGGCAATTTTGGTGTCCTGCTCTGTGACACCCTCGTTGGCGTCGATGAGAATGAGGCACACATCGCTGCGCTCTATCGCGCCGATGGAGCGCATGTTGGAATAGCGCTCAATGGCGTCGTCCACCTTGGATTTGCGGCGCATACCTGCGGTGTCGATAAAGCAGTATTTTCCAAATTCGTTTTCAAAATAGCTGTCGATGGCGTCCCGGGTTGTGCCGGCGACCTCTGACACAATGACCCGCTCCATCCCCAAAATACAGTTGAGAAGGCTGGACTTTCCCACGTTGGGTTTTCCTACAATGGCAACGCGGATCACATCATCCTCCTCCCGCGTCTGCTCCTCCGGGGGGAAATGCGCCACACAGAAATCCAGCAGGTCGCCGGTGCCGTGGCCGTGGATGGCAGACACCTCGATGGGGTCGCCCAAACCGAGGGCATAGAATTCATAGACCTCCGGATTTGTCGGGCCGATGCTGTCGCACTTGTTCACCGCGAGGCATACAGGCTTCTTGCTGCGAAGGAGCAGATTGGCAACCTCCTGATCGGCTGCAGTCATACCTACCTTCACGTCCACCACCATGATGATGACGTGGGCCGTCTCAATGGCGATTTCCGCCTGACGGCGCATGAACTGAAGCATCTCGCTGCGGGTACTGGGCTCGATGCCGCCGGTATCGACCACCTGGAATTCCCGACCGTTCCAGTCGCATTTGCCATAGATACGATCCCGGGTGACGCCAGGGGTATCCTCCACAATGGCGGTACGCTGGCCGGTTAGCTTATTGAAGAGCATCGACTTTCCCACATTGGGTCGGCCGACGATGGCAACCACGGGCAATGCCATACGCTCGCCTCCTTTCTTTCGGTTATTATGCCACAGTTCTGGCATAAAAGCAAACATTCTCAAAGAAAGACTAAGAGGAAGGCGTTGCCTTCCTCTCCACCAAAAAATGGTATCCGTCTGTCAGAATTACTCTGCTTCCACCGCAATCACTTCGCGGCCGTTGTAGGTACCGCAGTTCTTGCAAGCTCTGTGGGGCAGGCGGGGCTCGCCGCACTTGGGGCAGGCAACGATGCCGGGGACTGCGAGCTTCCAGTGGGAGCTACGTCTCTTGTCTCTTCTCGCCTTGGACACTTTATTCTTAGGGACAGCCATGGTGACACCTCCTTGGTCGAAATGCTTTTCAGCATATTATCTATTTTTATCTTTCAAAAGCTGCTGCAACACAGCGAAACGAGGGTCTGTTTCCGGCTGACAGCTACAGGGGCCCAGATTAAGATTCTTGCCACACCGGCAGCACAGGCCCTTACAGTCCTCGCTGCACAGAAGCTTTGTGTCCATATGGAGCACAAAGGTGGTCGTAATAATATCATCCAGATCCGCGCAGTCATCCTCCAGCTGGAAGACCCATTCATCCTCGTTCTCTTCACTGGCCAGCTCCGTTACCAGGATCGCCTCCAGCGGAAATACCACATCGCGCACAAAGTCTTGTGCGCACCGGGCGCACACGCCAAACAGGCGGGTACGCACCTGCCCGCGCATCATGAGAACGCCAGCGGTATTCCGCACCGATCCAACCGCGGTGACCGGCTGTTTCGCAGGGCAGCAGCCGCCAAAGTCAAGATCACTCAGATCAAGGCTTGTCTCGAAGTCCAGCGAACTACCCGGTACGTCTATTATTTTTGACAATCCAAGCAGCATAGCCTTCTCCAATCCATAGTCATGCAAAAGATATTATAGTCATGTTGGCCGGGTTTGTCAAATGCTTTTTTCTATTTCCTGCAAAAAAAACTTGACTTTTGACCAAAACATGCGCATAGTTTAAGAAGAAAAAAACAGCCAGGGAGGGAAGCGCCTTGAAAGAACTGTCCATCGGGAAAAATGACGCCGGGCAAAGGCTCGACCGGTTTATCGGCAAGGCGGTTCCGCTTCTTCCCGCCTCCCTGATGCAGAAGTACATCCGCTGCAAGCGCATCAAGCACAACGGCCATCGCGCCCAGCGAGACGCCCGGCTTCTGGAAGGAGATACGCTGCAGCTCTATATCGGTGACGAATTCTTCGAGACCCCCAAGCCGGAAAACGCCTACCTCCGGGTCAGCACACCGAAGCTTTCCATTGTCTATGAAGACGAGCATCTCTTGCTTGTGGACAAGCGGCCCGGCCTGGCGGTACATCCCCACGATGGGGCAGAATACGGCAAGACCCTCATCGACCACATTCAGGCCTATCTCTATGCCAAGGGAGAATGGAACCCCCGGCAGGAGCAAGCCTTTGCCCCGGCTCTGTGCAACCGCATCGACCGCAATACCGGCGGCATTGTGATTGCCGCTAAAACCGCTGACGCGCTGCGAATCATGAATCAAAAAATCAAGGATCGAGAAATCGAAAAGTATTATCTTGCCGTTGTCCACGGAATACCGAAGCCAAAAAACGGCACCCTGGAGGGCTACCTTTTCAAGGACGCGGCAAAAAACCGGGTCTATGTGACCGATAAGCCCCAGCCCGGAGCCAAGACCTGCGTCACCCGTTACCGCACTCTGGACAGCGCAGACGGCCTTTCTCTGGTGGAATGCGAGCTGATTACCGGGCGCACGCACCAAATTCGCGCCCAGTTCGCCCACGCGGGGCATCCCCTTCTGGGCGACGGCAAATACGGCAAGCTGGACAAGCGCTTTGACCGCAGCTATCAGGCGCTCTACTCCTACCGGCTGACCTTCCGCTTTACCACGGATGCCGGAGCATTGGCATCCCTCAACGGCAGAAGCTTTTGCGTACAAAATGTAGATTTCGTCGAACATTATTTCCCCGATGCGATTTTCCCGGGGCAAGAAAGGAAGGATCCCCATGTATGAACTCATCCAGGTGGCGGCACGCACCTATTATATCGACTGCCCCGCCAAAATCGGCATCTACCGCATGAACGACACCGACGTCTGCCTGATCGACAGCGGCAGCGACAAGGACGCTGCCCGAAGGATTCTGAAGCTTCTCGCTGCCAACGGGTGGAATCTCCGCAAAATTTTTGTCACCCATTCTCACGCCGACCACACCGGCGGCTGCGCGGCGCTCTTCGCCCGCACCGGGTGCGAAATCTACGCGCCGGACACCGACCTGTCCTTTACCCTCTACCCGGAATTTGAGCCCGCCCTTCTCTACGGCGGCTGCCCCCCAACGCCTCTGCGCAATAAGTTCCTGATGGCGCAGCCCAGTCCGGCAAAGCCCCTGACCCCGGAAGCGCTCCCGGAGGGCATGGAGCTATGCCGCCTGGATGGGCACTGCCCAGCCATGGCAGCCTACCGCACCCCGGATGGGGTGTGGTTTCTGGGAGACTGCATGACCTCGGAGACCATCATTGAGAAATACCATGTGTCGTATCTTTACAACGTAGCCCAGTACCTGGCCTCCCTGGAGAAAGCCAAAGCCCTGGAGGGCGCCTGCTTCATCCCCGCACATGCCCCTGCGCTGGAGAATATCTCCGCTTTGGCCGACAAAAACGCCGCCAAAATCCATGAAATTCTCCACCTGGTCACAGAGCTGTGCCGAAATGGCGCCTGCTTTGAGGACATCCTGAAGGGCGTCTTCGACCACTACGACCAGCGCATGGACTTTGGACAATATGTCCTGGTCGGCAGCACCATCCGGGGCTACCTCACCTACCTTCTCGACCAGCAAATTGTCACCGCCGAATTTATCGACCATAAACTGTACTGGCGCACCCTGTCTATCTCGCAAGAAGCTCTCGGATGATGGTTTTGCCTGAAAGAAGATCACCCACTATGACATCTTGCCAAGCAAAGCTGTCACAGTGGGTAATTTCTTTCTCATTTGGCCGTGCACACCTTGGCATAGGCGGTTTTTGCGCTGACTCTGGGGATACGGCCGATTTTGCCGGAGAGAGCGGCAATGTCCGTCTGAGGCGCATCAAGCACCACACAGATAACGCTGATGCCCTTCTCCCGATAGGGAAGGCCCATCCGGCCGATAATATAGCTCCGGTATTCGTGCAATAGCGCGTTGATCCGCTCGGCAGCGTCTGGGTTCTCGGCAATTATGGTCAGTACGGCAACTCTTGTCTCATTCATAGGTTTCCTCCCCGATCAGCCCCTCCGGACGAAGAACATAGATCACATCGGCCAACGTCTGCGCCTCGCGCAGCCCGTGGGTCACTAAGATTGCGGTTCGATCCGCCAATTTTTCCTTGCACAAAGCCATGGCGCTGTCCTTTGTGGCCTCGTCCAAACCCTGGAAGGGCTCGTCGAGCAGGATTAGCTCTCCGCCAAAGGCCAGCGCCCTGGCCAGTGCCACTCGCTGCTGCATTCCCCCGGATAGCTCGGCGGGATATTTCTCGCAGTCGTCCGCCATACCGAGAAGCCTGAGCCATGCTACCGCTTGAGGCAGGGTGGCTTTCCGATCCGACAGGACGCAGTTGACATTCTCTGCCGCCGTGCGCCACGGAAGGAGTCTTGGCTGCTGGAATAGCATTCCCACCTTTGGCGTGTGCACCGCGACCGTACCGTGATCTGGTGCAATCAGGCCGGCGATGACCTGCAGCAGGGTGGTCTTCCCCACCCCGGAGGCGCCCATCACCGCGATATGCTGCCCCCTTGGCACATGGAGAGAAAGGCAATTCAGCACAGTTCTGTCCCCAAACCGGACAAAAATATCCCGCAGCTCAACCATGAAGGCCGCCTCCTCTCCCATGATACCGATCCAGCAGCGCCAGGAGCCCGCGCTCAAGGATAAGGCTCAGGAGGATGACCACCGCCGTCCAGGCAAACAGCTCTTCTATCTCAAAATTAAGCTTAGAGGTATAGAGCATTTTCCCGATGGAGCGCGGCGGTACCGTCAGTACCTCTGCCGCAATTCCCGCCTTCCAGGCAAGACCCAGAGCGGTTCGGCAGGCGGACAAAAAATGGGGCATGACCGAGGGGAGCCAAATACGCCGCACACGGCGAAGAAGGGGAAGCTGATAGACCTTTGCCATCTGCAAGAGCCTCGTGTCAACACCGCGAATGCCCGCGCTGACATTCGACCAAACCACCGGCAGCGCCATCAGCACCACAATGAACACCGGCACATAGTCCCTCCCCATCCATAGAATTGCCAGGATGATAAAGGAGGCCACCGGCGTAGACTTGATGACGCTCAAAAGAGGCGAAAGCAGGGCATCCAGCCAGCCAAACGACTCTGTCAGCACCGCCAGCGCAGCGCCCAGTGCCACCGACGCCAGCACACCGCACAGCACCCGCAAAAGGGACGTCCCCGTGACAAGCCAGAAGTCCGGTCTACCCATGAGTACCCACAGGCACCCAGCTACCTTGACCGGCGACGGCAGCAGCAGCGGCGCACCCAGGCGCCAGGCCGCAAACGCCCAGACGCCCAGCCAGAAGGCCAGCACCGCCAGCAGCTTCCCCATTCGTTTCACGGGGCATCCCCTCCTACCGCTTTTACTTTACGAAATAGAACTCCTCCGCAGGTACCGCGCCGCCAATGCTCTGGGGGTTGACCTCCTCCATCAGGCGCAGGTACTGGGAGAGCCGCGTGCGCATATCCTCTCCTGTCACAAAACAAAGGTTGCAGCGCGGAATTGCTGCCTCCGCAGCACTTGCGTTGCCAAGAATTCCCGCCTCGGCAATAAAGGAGGCCGCCGTAGCCGCATCCTCCATGCACAGGTCAATAGATTCGCCATATTCCTCCAGAAAAGTTTCCACCTGGGCGGGGTGCGCCTGCGCAAACTCCTTGCGCACCACCACACAGCCCTGCACCAAAGAACCCTCCGGTGCAACCATATCCCACTGCTCCGTCAGATCCATCTCCACCCGAAGCGTCTCATTTTCCGCAAGGGCCATGGATACCATAGGCTCCGGCAATACCGCCAGCTTCACCTGCCCGGCGGCCACTGCCGTGCGAAGCTCCGCAGGCTGGGCGAAGGTATTGTCGATGAAAATGTCCTGCCCCACAGTAAGCCCATTGGCCTGGCACAGATATGAAAAAATAAAGCTTGGATTCTGCGCAGGGACATAGACCGTCTCCCCAGCCAGAGAGACAAAATCCGCCAGCTTCACGTTTCCATCAGATACCAGGTAGAGCACGCCCTGGGTATTGAGCGCCAGGGCCTGCACCGCGCCACCGGTTTTATTGTAGACCACGCTGGCCGCGTTGGTGGGCAGCGCCGCAATGTCCACGCTGCCGCTGATAAGCTCTGCCATGACATTGGAGGCATCGGTCTCCACCTGAAAATTATAATCCTGGGCAGCCTGACCGCTGGCCGCATTGTGCATCAGGCCCGCCATGCCAAAGCCCGTGGTGCCGTTGAGCACCATGACCGATATCGGCACATTCTCTGTACCGGGCCCGGATTCTGGCTCGACCTCCTTCTTTCCGCAGGCGATCAGACTGACCGTAAGCGTCAATACAAGAAGAAGCACCATTGTTTTTTTCAAAATTTTTTTCATCGTTTTGCCTCTTTCCCCGGTTTGACCGGAATAATGATTGGTACATTCCAAGGATGGCGCAAAAAAGCCGCACCAATTCGGTGCGGCAAAAAGGATTCAAAACGCGCACCTTTCGCCGCAAAAAGTTTTGGCGTCAGAATATACTCATTACTTTGCCGTAAGAACAGCTTGCAGCTCAGATATCATCATTATACCAGATTTTTTGACCCTGTCAATCGCTTTTGCAGCTTTCCTCCAACCGGAGTGGGGAGGTGGCAATAGTGGCGGGTTTGGCAATTGTGTTACGCATTAGGGAAAGTGGATTCTCTTCAAAATGAAAAACCGTGCTTGACAAAACCGGACGCCTGGGATATAATATCCAAGCTAACGGGATGTGGCGAAGTTTGGTATCGCGCTTGGTTCGGGACCAAGAGGCCCCGGGTTCGAATCCCGGCATTCCGACCATGCCGAGTGTTCTTACAGCATTTGAAAGATGCTGTAAGAACACTCGCCAGACTGTCAAAAAACATATCCAAACGTCTCCGTTTCTGGTATAATGAAGGAAACGGGGGTGTTTTTATGGAGCAATGGCAAAGGGACGCACGAAAGGAGCCGGTCATTATTGACTTGGATTCGCTTGTGCCCAGAGATCATCTTCTTCGGAAGATCGAACGTGTTATGGACTATGAATGGCTGTACAAACGGCTCGACCCCTATTACTGCCATGACAATGGCAGACCGGGAATCGATCCCGTCATTTTAATCAAGATGGTACTGATCCAGCACCTGTACGGGATTCCCTCTCTTCGTCAGACTCAGCAGCGAATTCAGGACACAAACTCTTATCGCTGGTTCCTCGGATATAATCTTTTGGACAACATCCCTCATTTTGCTACGGTAAGCTATGCCTTCTGCAAGAGATTCCCCGCCGAGCTGACGGAGGAGATCTTTGCACATATTCTCAACAAGGCCCTGAACAACCGCATGATAGATCCCAGCATTGTGTTTATTGACGGGACACATATCAAGGCCAGCGCAAACAAAAAGAAGTTCCAAAAGGAGCAGGTGGCCAAAACAGCCAAGGTATACGCGGAGCAGCTTCGGGAAGAAGTCAACGCGGAGCGGGAAATGCTGGGTAAAAAGCCGATTGAAGAAGAAACGAACGAGGATGATGACAACAAAAGCGATCCTCCGCAGGGTGGCGAAACCGTAACCCGCACAGTTTCCACAACGGACCCGGACAGCGGGATGTTTGTCAAAGGGGAGCACGAAAGGCAGTTTGCATATGAAGCGCATACGGCGTGTGACAAGCATGGATTTGTATTGGCAGTAGAAGTGACCGCAGGCAATGTACACGACAGCGTGGCATGGGACACAGTATATGAAAACGTTACAGGAAGTTTTCCACAGGTGAAGTATATCGCAATGGACGCGGGGTACAAAACGCCGTGGATCGCAAAGAGAATCCTAGACGACGGCAGAGTGCCAATTCTTCCTTATACGAATCACCACTACAAGAGCGGCGCCTTTAAGCCGTGGCAATATGAATATGACCCGAAAGAAGATACATTTACCTGTCCCCAGGGTGGAAAACTCAGACATACAACGACAAATAAGGATGGAAAACGCATTTACCGAACCATTCCGAAGCAATGCAGGGATTGTCCATGTAAAGCACTTTGCGGGGCAAACGAAACAGGACAAAAGTTATTAACAATGCATATATGGCAGGAATATCTCGATCTGGTTGAACAACTGCGGAAAACCGAACTCGGGAAACAAATATATGCCATGCGAAAAGAAACGATAGAGCGTGTATTTGCGGATGCGAAAGAAAAACACGCGATGCGATATACACACCACCGAGGTCTGACCCACGTAACAAACTGGGTGAGGCTTAAATATGCTGCCATGAATTTAAAAAAGCTGGCGGTATGGAGTTGGAAAGCTTCATTTTTGCCCATAATTTTTGCAAGATTCAAAGTTTTTATTGATAAACCCCCCATTTTTGCATGACAAAAATGGGGGGTTCTTTGACAGTCTGAGCACCATCTTGGAATTAACCAAGATGGTGCTTTTGTAATTCGTATCAGAAGGACACTTTCACGGCAAAACCGCCGTTGAAAAAATAGGTGTTCGTCCAATACACATTTGGTGGAGGCGAGGGGAGTTGAACCCCTGTCCGAAAATAACTTGGAAGGAACTTCTCCGAGCGCAGTTTGTTATTTACATTCCCTCGCCGCGGCGGGAACAAACACCCTTCGCGGCTTGGTAGCTTCATAATGCATGGTGCGCGCAAAGCTTTGCGCACGCACGAGTACCACTAAATCACGCCCAAGCCCGGGTCGTGGTCCTCCCGGGGTGGACGGGCCAGCCTAATTAGGCAGCCAGTGCAACAGTATTGTTGTCAGTTATTTTAGAAAAGTTGCCCGGTTTTAAGAGGTCAGGCACCTCTGCTCGCTATTCCGGCCTCACTATCCCCGTCGAAACCGGTACGCCCCCATATCGCCGCCAGCGTGTCAAAAAAGTCTTTTTGACACGCTGCGACGTTTTTCAAAACTTTTTCAAAGTTTTGAAAAACGGTTTGATTGAACGCGAAGGGCGGGCCTTGCCCCCCTTCACTCTTCCCCCTGTGACTCAGTCATCCGGGCTTTGTCGGCTTTTTTGACGCTCTGGCCATCCCCTATGGGGCGGTGATGCGTTATTTCCTGAATCTGGAAAAGGGATCCTCCAGCTTCTTCGGCTCGGGATACTCCTGCCCGAAGGTCTCCACGGTGACACGCTTCATAATCTGCGGCGTCACCGGCTTATCCGACCGATCGGTGGCCGTTGACGCAATCGCGTCCACCACCTCCAGGCCCTTCGTTACCTTGCCAAAGGCCGCATACTGCCCGTCCAGATGGGGCGCGTCCTGGTGCATCAGGAAGAACTGGCTGCCTGCGGAGTTGGGCGACTGGCTTCTGGCCATGGACAGGACGCCCCGTTTATGCTTGAGCTTATTCTCCACTCCGTTGAAGAGAAATTCGCCCTTGATGCAATAGCCCGGGCCACCGGTGCCGGTGCCCTGCGGGCAACCGCCCTGAATCATGAAGCCGGGAATGACCCGGTGGAAGCACAGGCCGTCGTAAAAGCCTCTGCGAATCAGGCTGATAAAATTATAGACCGACTGCGGCGCTGTCTCCGGGTAGAGCTCCGCCTGGATGATGCCGCCGCCTTCCATTTCTATGGTCACAATGGGATTTGCCATACTATCGTCCATTCCTTTCCTTCATTGCGCGATCCATCTGCCGCTTTGCGTCCCGCTTGGCGATATCCTCGCGCTTATCGTATAATTTTTTGCCCCGGCACAGGGCAATCTTTAGCTTGACCCGAGAACCATTAAAGTAAATGCTCAAGGGAATGACCGCGAAGCCTTCCTGCTTGGTCTTGCCAAAGAGGTACGTGATCTGCCGCTTGTGCATCAGCAATCGCCTGGGGCGCAAGGGGTCTTTATTAAAAATATTCCCCTGCTCATAGGGCGCAATGTGCATATGCCGAATCCACAGCTCTCCGTCCTTTACCGTGCACCAGGCGTCCTTCAGGCTGACATTGCCCTTGCGGATGGACTTGACCTCTGTGCCAGACAGCTCGATGCCGGCTTCAAAATCCTCCAGAACGAAATATTCGTGGGTCGCCTCCCGGTTCTTCGCTATGACGCGAATGCCCTTGGCTTCCATGCCGGCACCTCCCTTCCGCTTATTCACAGTATAGCACATTCCTACACAAATTTAAACTACTTTTTCTAAAGGAAGCTGACTTGGCTGGTTTCCGGCATCGTACCGAAAGCACCGGCCTCCTTTAAGCTCTCGATATGGGTCTGGGATACCTTCGGGCAGGCGACGGAAAATTCCTCGATAGAAATAAACTCCTTGCCCTCTCTGCCCTCCATAATGTCCCATGCCGCCGTCTCGCCAAGACCGGAGACCGCAATAAAGGGTGGCAGCAGCTTTCCCTCCCGGATCATGAACTTTGTGGCGTGGGACTGATAGAGGTCTAATGGTGCGAAGGAAAAGCCCCGCAGATAAAACTCATAGCAGACCTCCAATGTGGTCAGCAAATCCTCATCCTTGGCAGTGGCATCCGGGTTCGCCTGAATGGCCTTGATGCTGCTCACTACATTTTCCTTCCCGCGGGTCATCATGGCCGCGTCAAAGCCACCCTTCTGGCTCCTGCGATAGAAGTAGGCCGCATAGAAGGCCAGCGGCTCATGCACCTTGAACCAGGCAATGCGGAAGGCCATCATCACATAGGCCACCGCGTGGGCCTTGGGGAAGAGATATTTGATCTTTTTACACGAGTCAATGTACCAGCCCGGTACCCCGGCCTCACGCATCTCCGCCTCGGCGCCCTCCGGCAATCCTCTGCCCTTTCGGACGGACTCCATGATCTTGAACGAGCGCCTTTCCGGCATTCCACAGGAAATCAGGTAGTTCATAATGTCATCCCGGCAGCCGATGGCCTGACTGACCGTGGCAGTCTTGGAGAGAATCAAGTCCCTCGCATTGCCTAGCCAAACATCCGTGCCGTGGGAGAAACCGGAAAGCCGAATCAGGGTGTCAAATTCCGTCGGCTGGGTCTCCTGGAGCATCCCACGGGTAAAGCCAGTGCCGAATTCCGGGATCGCAACCGAGCCCACAGGCCCCAGAATCGGATCATTCTCATAACCCAGCACCTTGGACGAGGTGAAAATGGACATGGTATCCCGGTCGTCCAGCGGGATTTTTCTGGCGTCTACCCCGGTCATATCCTCCAGCATTCGGATCATCGTGGGATCGTCATGGCCCAGCATATCCAGCTTCAGGAGATTTTCCTCCATGCAGTGGTACTCAAAGTGGGTGGTAATCCACTCCGAGTCCGGCGCGTCGGCCGGGTGCTGCACGGGGCAAAAATCATAAATTTCATTCTCCTGGGGGATGACCACCAGACCGCCGGGATGCTGGCCGGTGGTTCGCTTGACGCCTACGCAGCCTAAGGCCAATCGCTGCTCCTCTGCCCGGCTCACGACCTGGTCGCGCTCGCTCAGGTATTTTTTTACGTAGCCAAAGGCTGTTTTTTCCGCCACGGTGCCGATGGTACCGGCGCGAAATACATGGTCTGCGCCAAACATCTGCACGCAGTAGGCATGGGCCCTGGCCTGGTACTCACCGGAGAAATTCAGGTCGATATCCGGCACCTTATCGCCGCCGAAGCCCAGGAAGGTCTCAAAGGGAATGCCGAAGCCCTCCTTTGCAAGCACTGTGCCGCATTTGGGGCACCGGGCGTCGGGCAGATCCGCTCCACAGGCGGCATTTTCTTTTGCCCACTTGGCTCTGTCTGCCAGACGTGGATCATCCTCGTCTATGGCATGGATGCTTGCTGTGTCAAATGTCGTGAATTTACAGGCGGCGTTTGGGCAGCGGTAATGGGGCGGAAAGGAATTGACCTCGGTGATACCGGACAGATAAGCCACAATGGACGAGCCGACAGAGCCTCGGGAGCCCACCAGATAGCCGTTCTCCAAAGAATTTTGCACCAGCTTCTGGGCAGACATATAGATCACGTCGTAATGGCAGCGAATGATGTCCCCCAGCTCCGTCTCCACGCGGTCGGTGATGAGGGCAGGCGGATGATCCCCATAGAGCTCGTGGAGCTTGCCATAGACAAGGCTTTTTAAATCCTCCACAGAGTTTTCAATCGCGGGGGCAAAGAGGTTGTGCGGCACCGGACGCACCGTCTCGCACATATCCGCAATCAGATTGGTGTTCTTTACCACAACCTCGTAGGCAGTCTCCTCCCCGAGGTAGGAGAACTCCGCCAGCATCTCGTCCGTGGTTCTGAAATAGAGGGGAAGTGGCTTGTCGGCGTCCTCATAGCCCTTGGTGGCCAGAAGGATGTGACGGAACTGCTCCTGCTCGGGATCGAAGAAATGCACATCTCCCGTGGCACACACAGGCTTTCCCAGCTCTTTTCCCAGCTCCACAATGGTGCGATTGAAGCTGCGCAGCTCCTCTTCATCCTCGGCCAGTCCCTTGGCAAGCATGAAACGGTTGTTGCAAAGGGGCTGAATCTCCAGGAAATCATAAAATTCCGCAATCCGCCGCAGCTCCTCGTGACTTTTATGTGCCACCACTGCCTGGAACAGCTCTCCCGCCTCGCAGGCTGAGCCAATGATCAGCCCCTCTCGCCATTGCATCAGCTCTGACTTCGGGATGCGGGGCACGCGCTTATAGTACTTGAGATTGCCGAGAGAAATCAAGCGGTAGAGGTTGCGGAGTCCGGTCTGATTCTTCGCAAACAGGAGGATATGTCGGGTGTGACGACCATCCAGCTTCCCGCCGGCACGAAGGTGGGCCATTTCGGGATTGATCTCCCGCAGCATATGGATATCCTTCTCCTCCAGCATTCGGAAAAAGCGCATCAGGAGGTAGCCGCAGGTGAGGGCGTCGTCGCTGGCACGATGGTGCTGGAATTCCGGCAGGCTCAGGGCATCTGCCACGATGTTGAGCTTATATTTCCCCAGTTGGGGCAACAGATTCTGCGCCAAAATCAGCGTGTCCACATAGGTCGGCGCAAAGGGAATCGACAGATGCGCACAGGCGGCCGTCAGGAAGCCAATGTCAAAATCCGCGTTGTGGGCACACAGAGGTCGATCTCCGCAGAACGCAAGAAATGCGGGTAATATCTCCCCAATTTTCGGCGCGTCCCGGAGCATTTCATCCGTAATACCGGTAAGCTCCACAATCTTTTTCGGCAGAGAGCGCTCCGGATTCACGAAGGTCTGGAATCGGTCAATGACCTCGCCGTCCCGCAGAATCACCGCACCGATTTCCGTGATTGCATCCTGCCGGGAGGATAATCCTGTGGTCTCCAGATCGAAGGCGACAAATTCGTCGTGCAGCGAGGCATTTTTTTCGCCATGCACCACAATGCGGTCATCTACGTCGTTTACATAATATCCTTCACAGCCATAGAGCACCTTCATTGGCTCCCCGGTCCCAGCCACCTTGCAGCCGCCCTCCACAGTGTGCATCGCATCCGGAAAGGACTGTGCGCCGCCGTGGTCGGTGATGGCAATGGCCCGGTGCCCCCAGGCTGCGGCCGTGCGCACCGCCGTCACCGTGTCGGTCAGGGCGTCCATGGAGGACATGGTGGTATGAAGGTGCAGCTCCACTCGCTTTTCCTTCGCCATGTCCTGACGAACCGGGCGCTTCCCCTCCATGATGGACAGGGGCTCCAACACCAAATCGTTTTCAAATTTGTTGTGATTGACCCGGCCAAGAACCTTCACCCACATACCGGGCGTTCGCTTCTTGGCATTCGGCCCCTTGAGGCCATCCACTATCGGCTTGGCCCGATCTGCCTCCATAAACTGGTTCACCCGCACAGTGCTTTGGTAGTCGGTCACATCGAAGCTCACGACCCAGGCATTTCGCTTTTTTAGCTCCCGATGATTTGTGGCAATGACCTCGCCCTCAATGATCACCCTCCCCATGTCCAGGTTCAGCTCCGCAATGGGTACCGCCTCCCCCCGGAAGGGCTTGCCGAACAATGCGCCCGTCTCCATTGCAGGCGCAGCCTTCTCCTCTGGCAAGATAGGCTTGGGTACACTTTTCATAGCTTTGACCCGAATCGCCCGGGTTCGGTCGAACAGGGCGGCCCCCTCCAGCTGCTCCCCAGCGTGTACCTCTAGCTGAATAGGCGTCTCAAACTGCCGGGTCAGGTGCCGCTCCACCTCGGGAAGGTAGGGCTGCAGCTCCTTTGCCCCATTTCCGGCTAGATGTAGGTGCACGCAAGCATTTTCCTCGTCCATTTCCCAGCGTGCCCCAGCTAAGATGGCTCTGGCAGGCGAGTAGGCGCACACCAAAATCCGGTTCAGCGCTTCACCCTCCACATTTTTTAGCTCTGAAGGGGGAAACACCGGTAAAATCTCCACCGCCCTCAGCCGGTAAGCCTGCGAAAGTCCCTTCTCGCACTCATGAAAAAGCGCAGCACAATGGTAGTGCTCACAGCGCACCCGTAGCTGTAGGGCGCGATACTGGGCGTCCAACTGCACATCGAGCACCTGCAGCTCCTCCAGCATCGGCCGCAGGTGTTCAGGCGGGGTATAGCAGGAAAAGAGGGTGAAAAAATGGAGTTCAGAATGCATGGTATTCCCCTTTGGTTTGCAAAATCACAGTGTTTCGATATAAGAAAGAAGCGCAGGAAGCAGGGCGTCAAAGGGCATTTTTTCCTTCAACTCTCCCCTGACAAACAGCACACCGCACTCATCACCGCCGGCAATGCCCACATCCGCCTGTCTGGCCTCGCCGGGGCCATTGACCACGCAGCCCATGACCGCCACAGTCAGATTTTTCTGGCAATCCTTCAGAGCGTCCTCCACCTGGCGAGTTAGACGAATGAGGTCGATTCTCGTGCGTCCGCAGGTGGGACAGGAGACGATGTTCACGCCCTCCCTTCGAAGGCCCGCCGCGCGCAGGATGGCCTTGGCCGCCTCTACCTCCCGCACCGGATCGGCGGTGAGGGATACACGCATCGTGTCGCCGATGCCCATACAAAGAAGGCCGCCGATGCCCACGGCGGATTTGATGGTACCCATATACTCTGTGCCGGTCTCTGTAACGCCGATGTGGAGCGGATAGCTTGAGCGCTCGGAGAACAGTCGGTAGGCCTCCATCATCACCGGTACCTCCGAAGACTTCATGGAGACGCAGATGTCAAAAAAGCCAAAGCGCTCTAACAGAGAAATGTGGGAGAAGGCGCTGTCTACCAAGGCCTGCGCGGTGGGACGGCCATAGCGCTGCAAAAGCGTTTTCTCCAAGCTGCCGCCGTTGACGCCGACACGGATGGGGATCCCGTGGGCGCGGCAGCAGTCCACCACTGCCCGCACCCGGTCTTCCCCGCCAATATTGCCGGGATTGATGCGAATCTTCGCAGCCCCCGCCTCGGCTGCGGCAATGGCCAGGCGGTAGTCAAAATGAATGTCCGCCACCAGCGGCAAGGGGGAGCGCTGGACGATGGCTTCGAAGGCCTGTGCAGCGTCCATATCCGGCACGGCAAGCCGGGCAATATTACACCCGGCGTCCGCTAAAGCCTCCAGCTGGGCAAGGCTGGCTTCCACATCTGTGGTCTTTGTGTTGAGCATGGACTGGATGGACACCGGCGCATCGCCGCCAATGCGCACATTTCCTACATGAATTTGTCTTGTAATATTTCTCATCGTATCACCTGAATATCAGCATCCACACATCGTGGAAGGTTATAAACGCCATAAACAGTAGCAGCAGCACCATACCCGCTCCGTGGATATAGCCCTCGTATTTGGGATCAATCCGCCGCCGCAAAACCAATTGAAGCAAAGTCGTGACCAGCAGGAAAAACACCCGCCCACCATCCAGGGCCGGGATGGGCAGCATATTCATCACTGCCAGATTCACCGCGATGAAGGCTGCCAGATAGAATACATTCTGCACGCCTGCCGCCCTTGTGGGCGCCGCCTTGCCGGATTCGGACATGGTGTGAACAATGGTCACAGGGCCGCCCATATCGTTGAGTCCAGCTCGACCGGTAAAAAGATCGCTCAGTCCCATGCGTACCATGCGGGAAAAATCCAGGCAGGTATACCAGCTATTTTTCAAATGTCTGCCCAAATTTGCCTCCCTGGCACTGAGGGTCATACCATAAAGCAGCTGTTTCTCTCCATCTATCTCATATTCCCGCCGCTCCAGAGGAAAACCGGAGAAGCTTATTTTCTCCCCGTTCCGCAAAACCACAAGCTCCGCACTGCCCTTGGTATTCCTGTCAAGCAGCAAGCTGACATCGGAATAGAGGTAGACTCGCTCACCATCAATAGAATAGAACGTATCCCCTACTTGAAGTCCGTGTGCCTCCAAAGGGCTTTCCGGGTAAAAGCTGCCAATCTGAGGGGCGTAGAAGCTCTGGGCAGAGCTGAACACCAGAGAAACAATCACAAAGCCCGCGAGGAAATTCATAAATGAGCCTGCCACCAGAATGATCAGCCGTTTCCACCATTTGGCGCTGGTGAAGGCTCTGGGGTTATCGCTGGCCTCATCCTCCCCCTCCATGGCGCAAAAGCCGCCAATAGGGATGCAGCGAAGAGAGTAGGTGGTCTCTCCCACTGTCTTCTGGAAAAGTGCCGGGCCCATGCAAATAGCAAATTCGTTGACCTTCACGCCCAGGGATTTCGCCGCGATAAAATGTCCCAGCTCATGCACAAAGATAAGAATACCGAAAATAAGAATTGCGAGAAAAATATACATATACAACCGCCTCTGATTTAAGAGTTGAACTTTGCCACAGCCTCCTGTGCCAGTCGCCCTGCCTCCAGAATTTCCTCCAGCGTATCGCCGCGAGTGACGGGTACCGCCTCCATGGCCGTGCGGACACAGTCCTGGATTTCGGAAATCGAAATGCGCTCTTGCAGGCAGAGGCTGACCGCCGCCTCATTGGCGCTGTTCATAATTGCGCAGGCAGTGCCCCCGCGCTTTGCCGCGTCAATTGCCAGGCGAAGGCAGCCGAAGGTCTCCATATCAGGTCGGGAGAAGGACAGCTCGCCGCAGGAGAATAAATCTAACCTTGGCGCCGGGCTGGGGGCTCGATCCGGATAGGTCAGCGCAAGCTGAATGGGAATGCGCATATCCGGCACTCCCAGCTGCGCCATGACCGCGCCGTCACAGAACTCCACCAAGCTGTGGACAATGCTCTGCCGGTGGATGGCCACCTCGATCCGCTCCAGAGGCATGGCGTACAAATGCATGGCCTCGATGACCTCAAGGCCCTTGTTCATCAGCGTGGCACAGTCAATGGTGATCTTGGGACCCATGCGCCAGTTGGGGTGGCGAAGGGCGTCGGCCTTGGTTACCTTGGAAAGCTCTGCTTTGCGCATGCCAAAGAACGGTCCACCGGAGCAGGTCAGAATCAGTTTCTCCACTTGGGTGCGATCCCGGCAACCCAGGAGGCACTGAAAAATGGCGGAATGCTCGGAATCCACCGGGATAATCTCCGCGCCACTTGCCCTCGCTTCACGCATCACCAGCTCGCCTGCGCAAACCATCGTCTCCTTGTTGGCAAGGCCGATGCGCTTGCCCGCCCGAATCGCGGCAAGGGTTGGGCGCAGACCCAGCATTCCCACGACGGAGGTGAGGACCGTATCGGCCTGCGGCAGCCGGGCAAGCTCCAGCATTCCTTCCTCGCCTACCAGAATTTCGATTTTCTGGCTGCCCAGAGCCTCCCGCAAAGCCTTCGCCGCCGCCGGTGTTGCCATCACAGCGGCCTCCGGATGAAACTGCCTGCACTGCGCCGCCAAAAGCGCAACATTGGTTCCGGCAGCCAGAGCGCAAATCTTAATCGGCAGGTGGCTTACTACATCCAGAGCCTGACGGCCGATGGAGCCGGTGCTTCCCAGGATCACAAGCTGCTTTGTCATAGCGCATTACCTCTGATTCTAAAAATGTTTTACCTGCGAACGGCAAAGGGGATCAGCAGCACCATGGCCTCGACCATCGGCGCAACCACCACCATACTGTCAAATCGATCCAAAATGCCTCCGTGGCCCGGAAGGAGCTTGCCGTAGTCCTTGAGCTTGACCTGCCGCTTGACAACGGAAAAGACCAGATCCCCGAGAATCGAACCCACCGCGCCAATTGCGCCGTAGAGGAGGGCATAGATGTAATGCACCTTGAATTGAAAGCCAAAATGGAGCACCAGGGCGTAAATTCCCATGGCAACCATAGCACTCAGAATCCCGCCTATGGCCCCCTCCTCCGTCTTCTTCGGACTAATAATGGGCGCCAGCTTGTGCCGTCCGAAGGCGCGGCCCACGAAGTAGGCCCCGGAATCCGCTGAGAAGGCAATGACGCAGGGCACAAGCACCAAAAATCTGCCATTTTCCATCACGATCAAGCGCACAAGCGCAGTAAGTAAGCCGGGCACCACAATTGCCGCGAAGGCGCAGATGCACACAGAGGAAAATTGCAGCTCCGTATGTGCGCAGAGCAGCTCCGCAGCCAGAGTGATAAAATAGAGCACCAGCAGCACTACCGCAAGCCCCTGGGGGCAGGACAGCCAGCTCCAGAAGGATATGCCCACCGCCATGCAAATGGAGTAGGCAACAAGCCGCGGCTGCCGTACCAGACTTGTCGCCCACAGCAGCTCCCACACGGCAATCGCACACATCAGCGCCAGCAAAATCGCTGTGGCAACCGTCGGCAGCACCAGCAGCACCACCAGCAAAAGCGGCAGCGCCACTGCTGCAACAATGACTCTTGTTTTCATTTCTTTACTCCCCCAAATCTGCGCGAGCGCTGGTTGAATTCCGCAATGGCCTTCTCCAAATCCTTTGGGGTGAAGTCTGGCCAGAGCACATCCGTAAATACATATTCACTATAGGCCGACTGCCATAACAGGAAATTTGAAGTGCGCTTCTCTCCGCTGGGGCGGATGATCAGCTCCGGATCCGGCACGCCGGCAGAATAGAGATAGGAGGAAAAGCCGGACGCATCCAGCTTCTCCGGGCTTGCCCTTCCAGCCACACAGTCCCGCGCAAAGCGGCGGGCCGCCATCAAAAGCTCATCCCGGCCACCGTAGTTGAGGCAGAAATTCACCTGCACGCCCTCATAGACCCGGGAACGTTCCATAGCCTCCCGGCACAAGGCCTGCAGCTCCGGTGTCAGGCGGGTTAAATCGCCAAAAAAAACAAATCGCACCTGATTTTTTTCCATATCTCGCAGCGCCTCCTGGAGATAATCGTTCAAAAGGCGCATAATCGCACCGATTTCCTCCTGTGAGCGCTTCCAGTTCTCGGTGGAGAAGGCGTAGACCGTCAGATAGCGGACGCCAATGGCTTTGCAGTAATTGGCAATTGTGCGGAAGGTCTCCGCCCCCACCGCGTGGCCGGCATAGCGGGGCATGGCCCGGCGAGTCGCCCAGCGGCCGTTGCCGTCCATGATGATGGCAATATGCTGGGGTACCGGCCGTTCCGTTGGGACAGCTTCCCCCTTTTTCCTTGAAAAAATTCCCATAACGCTCCCTTTTCCCAGTTTTAATACAAAAGCTGTCATAACAAGGGGAAACCCACTTTCCCCCTGTTATCATAGCTTTTTCGCCCGGGGGAATCACTTCCTCCGGGCGATTTTCAAAGCTTACAGCTCCATCAGTTCTTTTTCTTTTGCGGCACAGGCTGCATCCACCTTCTTGATGTACTTATCGGTTAGCTCCTGCAGATCCTTCTCGGCCTTTTTCTGGTCATCCTCTGTGATTTCGCTCTTTTTCTTGAGGGCCTTGATGTAGTCCATCGCTTCCCGGCGGACATTGCGCATGGCAACCTTGGCATCCTCTCCGTACTTCTTGACCTGCCGGGTCAGCTCCTTGCGGCGCTCCTCGGTCAGCATCGGGAAGCTGAGACGGATGATTCGGCCATCGTTCTGAGGGTGGATACCCAGCTCACTGGACTGAATGGCCTTCTCAATGGGCTTGAGCAGGCCGTTGTCCCAAGGCTGGATCACCAGGGTGCGGGGGTCGGGGGATGAAATGGAGGCCACCTGGGAAATCAGCGTCTCAGAGCCATAGTACTCCACACGGATGCGGTCGAGTACCCGCGCATTGGCACGACCCGCACGAACTGCACCGAACTCCTCCTGCAGCACTTCGAGGGTGCGCTCCATTTTTCTCGAATAATCCTTAAAGTCTACCATTTATACTTCCTCCTTTACAATTGTACCAATCTCTTCACCTTTGACCACGCGAAGAATATTTTCCGGATTTCTGAGGGCAAACACGATGATCGGCATATGGTTGTCCATAGAGAGGGACGTGGCTGTGGAATCCATGACCATCAGGTGCTGCTTGAGCACCTCATCGTAGCTAATCACATCATATTTCACTGCCGTATCATCCTTGGCAGGGTCGGCGGAATAGACGCCGTCGATATTTTTGGCCAGCAGGATGGCGTCCGCACCGATTTCCACTGCCCGCAGAGCCGCGCCGGTGTCGGTGGAGAAGAAGGGGTTGCCGGTGCCGCAGCCAAAAATCACTACGCGGCCCTTCTCCAGGTGACGGATGGCCTTGGAACGAATATAAGGCTCTGCAATCCGGTTCATCTCGATGGCGGTCTGCACCCGAACCGGTACGCCTCGCTGCTCTAAGCTGTCGGCCAGAGCCAGAGCGTTGATAACCGTGGCCAGCATTCCCATATGGTCGGCGCGCGTGCGCTCCATTCGATCGCCGCCGTCCTTGAGCCCGCGCCAGATATTGCCGCCGCCCACCACGATGCCGATCTGCACGCCGATGGCGACGCACTCCTTGATCACATCGCAGACCCTGCCGATCACGTCAAAGTCCAACCCTCTGTGGGCGTCACCCGCTAAGGCCTCGCCGCTGATTTTTAGCAGGACACGCTGATACTTTATCTCCTGCATCCATCTCACGCTCCCTCCGATTGTTTCCCTCCTATTCTATAATAATTATACCTTTTTGACAACAAAAATTTCCGGTTTTCATGAAATGTTTTTGTTCTGTTTGTTCCATTCGTTTTCTCTGCGGTGCATCCGCAGAAGAGAACAATGAAATGTTACCCCGATTCTGCTCGACTTGACAGAATCGGGGCCTTGTTATAGCATATGGGTAATCACGCCGCTTGATCCGCTTCGAGCATATTTTCTATAAAAATGCCATAGCCCATTCGGGGATTATCGACGAGAACGTGAGTCACTGCACCGATAAGCCTGCCGTCCTGAATGATCGGACTTCCGGACATGCCCTGGACTATGCCACCTGTCTTCTCAAGGAGCGCGTCGTCGTCCACCTGCAAAAGAAAATTTCGGCCTGAGCGGTTGTCCATGTCGATTTTAAGGATTTCCACCTGATAGGAGGCGACCTCTGATCCGTTGACGTTAGACAATATCTGTGCTTTTGTTTCCTGCACTTGGGATGCAGCCGCAAGGGGCAACGGTTTTTCACACAAGGCGGGCTTGCACATTGTTCCAAATATGCCAACCGGCGAATTGGTCTGAATGTCGCCTAAGGTGTTATCTTTTGTGAAGGATCCCCGCAATTCTCCCGGATTGCCGGGTTTGCCCCGTATCACCTCGGTCACACTGGCCGCCATAAGGCTGCCACCGGTAATGGGAATGCATGCACCGGTCTCCGGATCGTTCACGCTATGCCCCAGCGCCCCATAGCTCCCTGTGACCGGGTCATAGAATGTAACGGTGCCGACCCCTGTGATCCCATCGCGCACCTTCAGGCCGATGCGACCGCCCTCCGGAGTCTGAACCGGAGAGAGATAAAATTCCACCTGCTTGCCGTTACGCTCCACCGTCAGGTGCACACCGTCGTCATCCGATGCTCCGCGCAGCTCCTCTAAGCTGTTCACCTGGGCGCCATTGATTGCCACAATCCGATCTCCTATCTGCACGCCTGCGGACTTCGCCCCCGCGCCGGTACTCTCATCAAAGCCCACCACCACCAGTTCGCCACACAGATGGATGCCCACCGTCTGTCCTACCGGTACCAGCGTCTCCGGCAGAGCAAGTGCCTGGGTACTCAGGCAAAAAATTAGAAGGAGCACGATGATCATTCGTCTAAATTTTGCTTGCATATCCTTTCCTCCCGTACGCGAGCTTCTCGCGTGTCTTTAATTTGAACCGTTTGGCCGAATTTCAAGCAAAAAAAGAATAGTAATATTCGGCTCTGTTTCCTAAAAAAACGCCGCACCGCTATTTTGCGGTGTGGCGTAAAATTTGGAAAAATTTTCGTTGAATCATAAAAATGCGCGGGATTTTCCTAAAGCATTACCTTCCGGCAATAGCGCATCAAAGGTTTGAGCGCAGCAAAGGTATCTCGCACCTCCCCGGAAAGCTCGGGCTGAAACAGTCGGTCGTCAATGCTGCGGCTGACAAACGCGCCAAAATTTTTCAGAAGGAAGAATCGCTCCAGGGCAGGATTCTGGCAGGGCTTGGGCCGCTTGAAGGTGTTGCCCGATAATCGGAGCTCTGTTGTGCGCTCCAGCTCGTTCACTATCGCAAGGAAGCGATCGGGCTGCTCCGAAAGCTGCCGCCGAAGCGCCTCCATCTGTGCGGTCTTCGGGAACCAAAACAGCAGGCCAAAGCTGTAGTCATCCGGCGTCAGCTCAAAGAAGAACACCGGCTGCTCGCCCCACATCCAATCGGAAGAACGGAAGCAGATCCAAAGACTCTCCTTATAGGGCGTGGGCGGATGGAGCCGTGCATCCCGATAGATGCGGGACACCTTGCACTCCAGCTCCGGAAAATCATCCCGAATTTCGGGATACAGCGCTCCCGCCAACGCCTTCATAGGCTCGTAGAGGGTGGCTTGATACTGCGTCTTGTGGGGCTCAAACCATTCGCGGTTGTTGTTAAACCGAAGGCCCCAGAGAAAATCCATGGTCTCGGGAGAAAAGCCCTGAAATTCCATCGGTTTTACTCCAATCACAGCCGGTGGGTACCCGGCAGGAAGCAAATGTGCCGGGTATCCAGCACCACCTTGCCTGTGAGCTTTTCCATCTGCTCGCGCAGCTCGGAGTGGCCCACAAGAATGACAACCATGTCCACCGCCTGCAGGAAGGCATCCAGATCATGGTACTGATTCGGCACCAGCTCCCGCTTCACCCAGGGATCATAGACCTTCACCAGGCCACCGGCCAGGTGACGCTCCATACTTTCAAGCATTTGCAGGGTGGGGCTCTCCCGCACATCGTCTACATTTTCTTTATAAGTCAAGCCATAAAAGCCCACCCGGGTCAGGTCGGTGAGACCTTCGGCCTTCATCACCTCGGAGATGCGATTGAGGACGAAATCCGGCATAGAGTCGTTGGTCATGCGGGCGCACAGGATCATCTTTGCCAGCAGCGGGTAGTCCCCCACCAGAAACCAGGGATCCACCGATATGCAGTGGCCGCCAACACCGGGGCCAGGGGAAAGGATATTGACCCGGGGATGCTTGTTGGCAATGCGAATGATCTCGTATACATCCATATTGTCGCTGCGGCAGATTTTCGCCAGCTCGTTGGCAAACGCAATGTTGATGTCCCGGAAGGTGTTCTCCACCACCTTGGTCATCTCCGCCGTGCGAATGTCCGTCACGACAATTTGCCCGAGGCAGAAGCTGGCATAGACGTCCTTTACCATTTCGCCAATAGAGGGCTCATCCGCGCCGATTGTGCGGGAATTGTGCTCCAGCTCATAGACCATATTGCCGGGAATGATTCGCTCCGGCGCGTGCACCAGGTGCAAATCCTCTCCAAGGATGAAGCCCGCTTCTGTGACCACAGGACGGACAAACTTATCTATGGTGCCGGGGGAAATGGTGGATTCGATCACCACGGTTGCTCCCTTAGGGCAAACCTTCAGGATGCTTTTCACCGCATTTACCACATAGGCGGGATCAATCTTCTTGCTGTCCTTGTCATAGGGGGTGGGCACAGCGATGATATAGAGCTCTGTGCGCTGATACTCCGTGGAGAAGCGGATGCCCCCCTTCACTGCCGCAGCAAACAGCTCGTCCAGGCCCTTTTCCTCAAAGGAGGTGTGGCCCGCGTTGAGGGTGGCGATTAATTGAGGATTGTAGTCCGTCCCCACCACCGCACAGCCGTGAGAGGCAAACATCAGCGCTGTGGGTAAGCCGATATAGCCAAGGCCGATTACATTGATCATATTCTGTATCTCCTGCAATTTGGATCATTTTGCGCTGCCAAAGGAATCCTTTAGGCTGACGCTCCGATTGAATACCGGACATTCCTTGGTGGAATCCCGATTATCCAGGCAGAAATAGCCCATCCGCATGAACTGGAAGGAGGGGGCTGTATGGGCGGCGCGGTTTTCCCGGCCGTCAAAGTCCTCCGCAAGCTTTGCCATAGACGCCTCAATCTTGCAACCTTCCAGCACTTCGAGGGAATTGGGGTTCAGAAAATCGAGGAAGTTTTTGTCCGGGCCGTCCGGCTCGGGATCGGTGAAGAGGTTGCCGTAGAGCCGCACCTGGGCATCCAGGCAATTGTTGGCGTCCACCCAGTGGATGGTCGCGCCCTTGACCTTGCGGCCATCGGCGGGATTGCCGCCTCTGGAGTCGGGATCATATTCGCACAGCACCTCTGTCACATTGCCTTCCGCGTCCCGGACGCAGCCGGTGCACCTCACGAGGTAGGCACCCTTCAGGCGGACCTCGTTGCCGGGATACAGGCGCTTATACTTGGGTATGGGCGTCTCCAGAAAATCCTCCGCCTCAATCCAAAGATTCCGGGAAAAGGTGATCTCATGGGTGCCCTGCTCGGGATGGACGGGATTGTTCTCCACCTCGAAGGTCTCGCTTTGATTCTCGGGATAGTTTGTGACGGTCAGACGCAGCGGATGCAGTACTGCCATGGTGCGGGCGGCATTTTCATTGAGATCCTCCCGGAGGCAGTGCTCCAGGAAGGCATACTCCACCGTGGAGGGTACCTTGGCCACACCAATGCGCTCGGTAAAGCTTCGGATGGCCGAGGCAGTATATCCTCTTCGGCGCAGGCCACAAAGGGTAGGCATACGGGGATCGTCCCAGCCCGAGACAAAGCCCTCCTCCACCAGCTTGCGCAGCTTCCGCTTGGACATAACCGTATGGTTAATGCCCAGGCGGGCAAACTCGATCTGGCGGGGCTTTGCGGGCAGGGTCACATTGTCCACCACCCAATTGTAAAGCGGCCGATGATCTTCATATTCCAAAGAGCACAGCGAATGGGTGATTCCTTCCAAGGCGTCCTGAATGGGATGGGCAAAATCGTACATCGGGTAGATGCACCATTTGCTGCCCTGACGGTGATGCTCGATGTAGCGGATACGGTAGATAACCGGGTCGCGCATATTGAAATTGCCGGAAGCCAGGTCGATTTTTGCGCGCAGGGTCATGGAGCCCTCGGGAAATTCGCCATTCTTCATGCGGGCAAACAGATCGAGAGATTCCTCGATCGGACGGTCGCGGTAGGGGGATACCGCAGGGACACCTACATCGCCGCGATTGGCCTTGAATTCCTCCGGGGTCATCTGGCACACATAGGCAAGGCCCTTCCGGATCAATTCCACCGCCAATTCGTAATCTTTCTCAAAATAATCCGAGCCATAGTAGAACCGGTCGTCCCAGTCGAAGCCCAGCCAGTGAATGTCATCCTGAATGGCCTCGACGTACTCTGTGTCCTCCTTGGCGGGGTTGGTATCGTCCATGCGCAGGTTGCAGATGCCGCCAAAGCGCTCCGCCGTGCCGAAGTCAATGCACAGCGCCTTGCAGTGGCCGATGTGCAGATAGCCGTTCGGCTCCGGGGGGAATCGGGTGTGTACCTGCATTCCCTCAAACTGGCCGCCTTCCGCCAAATCCTCACAAATAAAGGTCTCGATAAAATTTCTGGGTTCAAATTTCATTTCCTCAGCCATAAAAGCCTCCCGCAAGAAATTAAATAAGTAACAGTTATTATAACCTAAAAAACCGCCTTGTGCAACAGGATCTGCCTGCTTTTTCAAAAAGCGGCTACCGCTTCACAAAATTCCAGCTGTCGCGGCACATCTGCGCGAGGCTCAGTTCCGCCCGCCAGCCAAGGAGCGCCTCTGCCTTCCCCGGGTCTGCCCAGCATTTGTCCAAATCGCCCTCCCGGCGCGGCCCGATGACATAGGGCACCGGCACACCGTTGACGTCAATAAAGGTCTCCACCAGTGCAAGCACACTGGTGCCCTGTCCGGTGCCAAGATTCACCGCCTCCGCCCCGGTATGGGTCATGGCGTAATCCATCGCCAGAAGATGTCCCCTAGCCAAATCCATCACATGGAGATAGTCTCTGAGGCAGGTACCATCCGGGGTAGCATAGTCGTTGCCGAAGATCGTCAGCTTCTCCAATTGCCCTGCCGCCACTCGAACCACATAGGGCATCAGATTATTGGGAATTCCGGCGGGATCATCCCCCAAAAGGCCCGAGGGATGGGCGCCAATGGGATTGAAATAGCGAAGCAGCACGGCACTGAATTGGGGATCGGCGGCAGCGTAGTCCCGCAGAATTTGCTCGATCATGAGCTTTGTCCGGCCATAAGGGCTCGACGAGGTGTAGGCAGGCATCGTCTCTTCATAGGGCGCCGGATTGTCCGCGCCGTATACCGTAGCCGAGGAGGAAAACACCAGCCGGTGGCAGCCATATTCCCCCATGAGCTCCAAAAGGGTCAGTGTGGAATCCAGATTGTTGCGGTAATAGCGCAGGGGAAGCCGGCAGCTTTCCCCCACTGCCTTGAAGCCCGCAAAATGGATCACCACATCAATGGCTTCGGATTCAAAAATTTCACGAAGTGCCGAACGGTCGGCCACATCAATTTTATAAAACGTCGGAGCTTTCCCTGTGATGGTGGCAATGTGCTCTACCACTTGGGGCTTGGAGTTGGACAGGTTGTCCGCAATCACCACCCGGTGGCCTGCCTGCAGCAGCTCCACGCAGGTATGGCTGCCAATATATCCGACGCCGCCGGTTACAAGAATATTCACGGCAAACTCTCCTTATATCGCTTCGAAGTGATCCAGCCCCTCCTGTCGGAAGCGCTCCATAATCCGGGAAATGAGGCCCGTCCTGCCGAAGGGCGTCATGAAATAGAACCCATCCACATAAGGTGCGATCCGTGCGCCAATTTCCAGGGAGATTTCCTCCGCCAGCGCCTCCCCCTTTTCGCGGTCTGCCCCCTCGTACATTCGGATGATCCGCTCGTCCACGAGGATGCCGGACACCTCGCTGTGGATAAACTGGGCGTTGCGCTGGCTGACAATGGGGAAAATACCGCCTAAAATTTTGGTGTGTAGCTCGCGCCTGGCCAGCTTGAGATTTTCAAAGGCCTGCGGAGTCAGCACCGGCTGGGTTAGCAGGGCGCACATTCCCTTTTCCTCCTTCTCCTTGGCAAGGCGGAGCTGGACATGGAAATTGAGGGCATTGAGATTCAGCGCACCGTAAATTCGGAATTCCTTCGGCAGCACGGTCTTTCGAAGGGCAGAGATATATCCGGCCAAGAGGCGAGAGTTGAAATTGTAGACGCTTTTGACCTCGTCGCGGTTCGCCGTGGGGATCGGGTCTCCGGTCACCACCAGCACATGATCCACCTGTTCAGCGCTCAAGCCCAGCAGTAGGGCCTTTGTCGCATTCAGGTTGCGATCCCGGCAGGTCATGTGCGGTAAGACCTCTATTTGCAGCTCTCGGCGGAGCTTGCAGGCAAGCAGGCTCGAATCCATCCTGGCCCGGGCCACCGGGCAGTCCGCAATGGTGATAATGGCAGCGCCGTTCTCCTTCAGCTCCTGCGCGCCTGCGAGGAATTTGTCCAAATCCGTATTCTCCGGCGGGTCAAGCTCCACCGCGAAGGGACGGCAGCCAGGGTCACACAGGGCCTCCCAAAAGCGGCTGCCCCGTGAGGTCTCCTGCCTTTGCATCGGCTTTGCAGAGGTTGCATACACCGTTCGGCTCCGATTGCGCAGTGCCAGTGCCGTGGCGGCAATATGCTCTGGAGTGGTACCGCAGCACCCGCCGAGAATCCGTGCTCCCTTGGCTACCAGAGCCTCCATTTGCTGGGCAAAATAGTCGGGGTCAGAATGATAGTATGTACGGCTTGCCACCACCGTGGGGTAGCCCGCGTTCGGCAGCACAGAAAAGGGTAGCTCACCAACCTCCAGCAGATCCATCATCTGCACCATGTGTCGGGCGCTGGATACACAGTTGATTCCGGCTGCATCTACGTTGGGATCGTCGCGCGACCGGTCGAGAAGCGCCTGCACCAGCTCACCCGCGCAGGTGAAACCGTCCGGCTGGGCCGCAAAGGAAAATAGGATAAACGCCTCCGGGCACTTTTCCCGGATATGCGCCGCCGTCTCATGGAGGGCCGTATCCCTGGCATGGGTCTCAAAGATGAAATTCTGAACCCCCTCTGCCAAAAAGAGATCCACCACATAGCGGTATTCCTCGATCAAATCCTCTTGATCCGTCGCGGTGATGGGGCCAATGTCCGCAAAGACCCAGGCCCTTCCGGCGGCCTTTTTTGCAAGCTCGACGCCCGCGTGGATGATGGCGGCGCAGTCCTCTCCCGGGTAGTTCAGGCGATTGGCTCCGAAGGTGTTGGTCTTGATGGCATCGCAGCCGGCGGCTGCATAGGCTCGGTGGATCGCCTCAATCTCCGCCGGGTTGTGGAGATTCGCCAGCTCACAGTGCTGGGCCCCGCGGCAGTTTCTGGCCGCATAATAGGTGCCCATCGCGCCGTCAAACAGGACAAGGTTTGTCTTCAGATATGTTCTAATTTCCATTATCCCAGCACCTTCCTTGCAATATCCGCGCTGCATTTTGCATCCTTGGCATAATAATCTGCACCGATCTTTTGGGCGTATTCCGGTGTCAGCACCGCGCCGCCCACCATAACCGCGCAGCGATGTCCGCTATTTCTAAGTGCCTGGATGGTCCGTTCCATGCTGCCCACTGTGGTGGTCATCAGCGCGGACAGGCCCACAAGCCGCACCTCCTCCCGGATCGCTGTCTCGACGATCCTCTCCGGCGGCACATCCCGTCCAAGATCCAGCACAGTATAGCCGTAATTTTCCAGCACAACCTTTACAATATTCTTTCCAATGTCGTGGATATCGCCCTGCACCGTGGCCAAAATAATCTTTCCCTTGCTGAGTGTGCGTTCTCCCTTCTCGGCCAGGCAGCTCCGGATCACGTCAAAGCCCTCGCAGGCAGCACCCGCTGCGCTGATGAGCTGGGGCAGGAAAATTTCCTGCCGTTCATATTTTTCACCGATCCGGTCAAGCGCCGGGATCAGAAGACGGTTGACCACATCAAGCTCCGGCATTTTTTCGAGCGCCTGCCGGGTCAGCGCCGCAGTCTCAGCCTTCTGTCCCCTGGAAATGGCCTCTTCCAGACTAAGTGTGGGCGCAGGCGGCTTGGAGGTCGCCGCTTTTCCCGAAAACCGATCAATGTAGGCCGCACAGAGGGCATCCGCTCCGGAAAGAGCCTGGAAGGCAAAGATGGCATCCATCACTGCATCCTGGTTTGGGTTGACAATCGGGAAGGTAAGTCCGGCATAGAGCGCTTGGGTCAGAAAGCTAACCGTAATCTGCTGCCGCTCGGGCAGGCCAAAGGAGATATTGCTGACCCCCAGCACCGTTTGCAGCCCCATGTGCTTGCGGACATAGGAAACTGCCGCCAGGGTCTCGGCAGCCTGGGCCTGCTGCGCACTGATCGTCAGAGTCAGGCAGTCGATGAGCAAATCCTCGCGGGGAATTTCATATGCAATGCAGGCCGCCTCAATTTTTTTGGCAATCGCAATGCGCTTTTCGGCAGAATCCGGCAGACCGCTTGCATCCAACGTAAGGCCCACCACAGCTGCGCCGTATTTTTTGCACAGGGGCAAAATTTCCTCCAAGACCTTCGGATTGCCGTTCACGGAGTTGACGATGGCCTTGCCGTTCACCGCTCGCAGGCCCGCTTCTATCACCTTCGGGTCGGAGGCATCGATTTGCAGCGGCAAATCTGACACAGACTGCACCGCCTTGACCACCTGGGTCATCATGGCCGCCTCGTCAAGCCCCGGAAGACCCACGTTCACATCCAGTAGCTGCGCTCCGGCATCCTGCTGCTCCAACGCCTGCGTCATAATGTAATTCATATCCCCCTCACGGAGCGCCTGCTGGAAGCGCTTCTTCCCCGTGGGGTTCATCCGTTCACCAATCGCATGAACGGCGCCATATTGGGCCGTTCTTCGCGCAGAGCATACGCCGTGGCACAGCGCTTTTGGCCGCTCGGGCGGAGAGACGTCCTCCAGCACCTTCTTTAGTGCGCGGATAAATTCCGGGGTGGTGCCGCAGCAGCCGCCCAAATGGGTCACGCCAAGGAAAGCTGCCTCCCGCAGCTCCATGGCAAAGGCCTCGGGGGTAACGGTATAAGCGCCAGTCGCCGGATCGGGAAGCCCCGCGTTGGGCTTGAGGATGAGGGGAAGGTCTGTCCAGCGGCGAAGCTCTTCCACGAGCGGAAGAAGCTGCTTCGGGCCAAGGCTGCAGTTGAAGCCGAGCGCGTCCACACCAAGGCCTGCCAGTGTGAGCGCCATGGAAGATACGCTGACTCCCAGGAAGGTTCTGCCGCTTTCCTCAAAGGTCATCGTCACCCAGACCGGGAGCTTGGTGTGCTCCTTTGCAGCCAGAACCGCAGCCTTCACCTCATAGAGGTCACTCTGGGTCTCAATGATCACGAGCTCCGCTCCCGCCTGCTCGCCCGCCACCATAACTTCACGGAAAATATCATAGGCTTCCTCAAAGGTGAGGGTACCAAGCGGTTCCAAGAGCTGGCCAAGGGGGCCGACATCCAGCGCCACGATTGCGTTTGAACCGGCTGCGGCTTTCCTCGCCGCCAGGATCCCAGCGCGAATCACCTGTGCTACCTCCGCTTTCCCTGCCAGCTTCAGGCGATTTGCCCCAAAGGTGTTGGCATAGATGACCTGCGCTCCGGCGTCGATGTACTGCCGATGAATGGCCGTCACCTTGTCCGGCTGGGATAGGTTCCACAGCTCCGGCGCTTGTCCTACGGGAAGTCCCGCTGCCTGGAGCATGGTGCCCATGGCTCCGTCGAGAATGGTAAAGTCAGCCGTTTTCACAGGCCATTTCCCCCTTTCGATGGGTACAATACGAAAATAATTTACAGTTCTTACAGTCAAGTCCACGGCGTGGCTGGGGAATTGCAGAGATTCCAAGGATGGCAGTGACGGATTTTTGCGGATTCATAAGGCCGCTATCTGTCAAGGTTATGCCGATGCGCCGGGTAATGTCCAGCGTGTCAAACAGGACGCGCTGATGTGCAAGAGGTAGATCACCATAGCCGGGACTAAACCGGTCGGTCAGGTAAAAGGGCGCAACCGCTTCCGCCAAATCCATGCAAAAATTATCGCAAACCGTTTCAATTGCGCTGTCGGCGCAGGCATCGAGCACCACCGCCTGCGCCATATCGCGCACCTGGACTCTTCGGAGAAGCGCATCCATCTCCGCGCCCAGGGTTGCCGCAAAGAGGACAAGCTCCGTCGCGTCCTTTAAAAGCTGCCGCAAATCCTCGCCTGCGATCAGCGCTTCATTTTCTTTCGTTCGCGGCAGCCGCCTCCATACAATCCGGGGTCTGGCCTCCGCCAACACCTGCGCACAGGCTTGGGAAACATCCGATTCTATCCCGGCAGGATAGCCAAGATGCCGACGCACCTGCGCTGGATCTATCCCGGTCAAACGTGCAATCATCGGCGCTCCTCCCCATTTGTGCGACATTTCTTCTTTTATACTATACTACATGCGCACTCAAAAAACAACGAAAAAACCGGGCCTTCCGACCCGGTTTTTACAAATAGAATCATTCCCTGCTACCTGAATTCCTTCCCTTGCGCATCCAGCACGGCCAGACGGCGAATGGAGGCAAAATCCGGGGCATATTCCGGCGTTTCCCGGCAAATGGCCGTAGGAATGAGCAGTGGATTCAAGGACGGATTCTGCGCACAGACGGTACATTCCATCAAAAGCGTCCCACCATCCTGCACGGAAAACGAAATATCCCGCATCATGCTTCGGATATTCTGAGTGACAAGCTCGCCACTTTTGGTTTTTTTCTCAATAGCAATCGTCTCTCGGGCAAATAACTTCTCCAGAGCAGCCACAGCTCCGCCGGGAATGCCCCTGTCGTATTCGAGCGAAATCGCCACGTGCAGGTGGGTCAGCGCCTTGATTTTCTGTCCCTCCGCATAGACCTCCCGAATGACAATGCCCTCCGGCAGCACGCGGTTCAGTCGTTGCTTGAGTTCGGTATCGTTCTGCCCTTCCTCCAGGGTGAAATCCATCACCTCGCAGCAGCTCGACACCCCTACAGACAGTGGCAACGCCAGAGAGAGCATCGGGTGAGGGGTAAAGCCCTGAGAGTGCTTCAAAAGCAGCCCCGCCCTGCGAAAGCTCCGCTGCAGCACCCGCATCAAATCCAGATGGGAAATCCAAATGGCATTTCCCTCCTTGGAAAAAATGGCTCTAGGCATCGCAGCCCACCTCCTTGCACAGGGCATTGGCCCCGCAGGCGCTGCACGATGCGCGACAGTCGGGACTTGTCTGCGAGCGGTATGCCTTTTCCCGCTCCCGCCAGAAAAATTCCCGGGACACACCGACGGAAATGGTCTGCCAGGGGAAGATTTCATCCTTCCCATAGCCCCGGGTGGTGTAGAACGCAGGGTCTACGCCGCAGGTGGCAAAGGCTTCCTGCCAAATGGAATAGCGAAAATATTCGTCCCAGCCATCCAGTCGCCCACCGTTGCGGACAACCTCCTCCAGCACCCGGCAAAGCCGCCGGTCGCCGCGTGCCAATACGGCCTCTAGCTGGCTCAGATCGGGCGCGTGCCAGTTATACTCCACGCTTTTCGCGGTCATGTAGGATTTCAGCAGCCGCTGCTTGCGGGTATATTCCTCCGGCGGATCCTGGCGCTCCCACTGGAAGGGCGTAAAGGGCTTGGGTACAAAATAGGCCGTGGAGACATGGATGCGCAAGCCCCGCTTTTTATTGGAAGCATTTTGCTGCCAGGTTTTGATGATTTTATAGACCAGCTCCGCAATCCCAAGCACATCCTCATCCGTCTCCGTGGGAAGACCGAGCATGAAATAGAGCTTGACATTGTTCCAGCCGCCGGAAAAAGCGGTGGCGCAGGTGGTGAGGATTTCCTCCTCTGTGACATTTTTATTGATCGCGTCTCGAAGCCGCTGGGTGCCTGCCTCGGGAGCAAAGGTCAGGCCGCTTCTTCGAATCTTTTGCAGCTTGCGCATGAGGGACTCAGAGAAATTGTCCGCCCGAAGAGAGGGCACCGAAAGATTGATCTTCCGGGGCAGCGTGTAGTCAAGCAAGCCGTCCATCAAAGGCTCCAGCTCCCGGTAGTCGGAGGTGGAAAGGCTTGACATGGTGATCTCATGGTTGCCCGATTCCTCCAGCGCCTGTCTTGCCTGGTCGCACAGCACCTTTGCACTTCGCTTTCGCACCGGACGGTAGCAAAAACCTGCCTGACAAAAGCGGCAGCCGCGGATGCAGCCTCGCATCACCTCCAGGTTGGTGCGGTCGTGGACAATTTCCGTAGACGGAACGATGGTTTTTGCGGGGTAATAGGCATGGTCAAAATCCTCCACAATCCGCTTTGTCACCGTGCCGGGCGCACCGTAAAGCGGTGTAATGGCGGCAATGGTGCCGTCCGGATGATAGGTATGCTCGTAGAAGGAGGGCACATAGACCCCTTCAAGCCGACTGACTGCCAGAAGGAATTCGTGCTTGTCCCAGTCCTCTCGCTTTGCCCTGCGATAAAGCTCCAGAATCTCGACCGTCAGCTCTTCGCCTTCACCCAGGGAGAAAAAGTCGATGAAATCCGCCAAGGGCTCCGGATTATAGGCGCAAGTGCCTCCGGCGAAGACAATATTGTGAAGCCCCTCCCGGTCGGCACTGCGAAGGGGCACGCCGGAAAGCAGCAGCATATTTAAAATATTGGTGTAGCTCATCTCATAGCCGATGGAGAAGGCGATCATATCGAATTCCTTCACCGGATCGTGGCTCTCTAAGGCGTAGAGTGGAATGCCCTCCTTGCGCATGGCTTCTTCCATGTCGCCCCAGGGGGCAAATACCCGCTCGCACCAGACGCCGGGCAGCTCGTTCATTACGCCGTAGAGAATGCGCATTCCCAGATTGGACATTCCCAGCTCATAGGTGTCCGGAAAGCAGAAGGCCACGCGCAGCTCGACCTCGGATTTATTCTTTAGGATCTGATGATATTCTCCCCCCACATAGCGGGCAGGCTTCTGTACCGTGGGGAGGATTCGTTGGAGTTGATCGGTCATTTTGTACCCCTTACATTCGTTCTGGGGATATTATACCGAGATTCTTTTCGGTTGGCAACAGAAATTTGCAGCCATCCGGGCAAGCAGGAGCATATAAAGGCCAAGGGGCAGGAGGCCAAACCTTCCTCTGGCCCAGGCCACCAAAAGTCCGATCCCCCCAAGCGTCAGGACAGCGATGATTTGCCCGAGGATTTCCGCGATATGAAGCGACAAAAATAGCGATAAAATCGCCCGCAACGCCCTGCCCCCGTCGAGAGGGTAGACCGGCAGGAGGTTGTAGCACCCCAGCAAAAGCGACACAAGCGCCGCGCCCGGTAAGTAACTGCGCAGCGCCCAGAAGCAAAAGAGATTGACCGTCGGCCCCGCCAGGGCGCACACCGCCTCCACCGGATGGGACATAGGTTCCGTCCTCATGACCGCGCCGAGCGCGCCCAGGCGAATCTGTGTGATCGTTATGCCAAAAGCCGTCAGCGCCGCCAGATGGCCAAGCTCATGCAAAAACGCGCCTGCCAGAAAGGCCCAGAACACCGCCCCGGGGCTGAGATAATAGAGGACACAAAGCTCTGCCACAAAGCCGGGCCGCACCTCAAGCCGTTTCATTTGTCAGTTCCCGGCAAAATACGGCAACTGCCTCTGCCATTCCTTCTCCCTCGCCCAAAGCCTCCTCCATACGGAAAAATGCCTGCTGCACCTGTTCGCTTCCGTCCCCCACGATCCAGCGCCTTGCCCGTTCCGCCCCCTCAGGATTGCCCGCCTTACATAGGACGGTAGCTGCGCTCAGTAAGAGCGCAATCGCCACGCGCATCCGGGAGCTAAACCCCTTGTAGCGCATCTTTTGTACCGGTTCAGTCTGCAGAACCTCCGGTTCCAAATTTTCCGGACATTCCAGCACCTCTAATTCCTCGTTCATCCTTTTCACCCCGTGCAAGCCTATGCCAAAGTGAAAGAAATATGCGATATTCTCTTTAAAATGACAAACCCAGAGGCGGCGCAGTGAAATATCTTTATGAACCACAGCGTTTTACTCAAACGCGACATTTGTGCCAATGAAAAGCGGAAGCTTGGTCGTAGTATCTACGATCATGTAAAGATAGGGACGGTCTGCCGTGACCCTTGCAATCTTCTCGGGAGGGTCGTCGGCGCAGGCAGGCTCTGCCATTATGGCGGTGGCGGCTGCGGCGCTGACGCCATCTTGCGTCACATCCACGACAGCCCTGTGGATGGCGTCGGAGACCACAAGATCGGGTGCGATGCCGCTCAGGTCCGCGAGGGTGGAGGAGAAGGCATCGGTGATGCCCAGCTTTTTCAGGGACTCGGGAAGGGCGGTTGAGGCCTCGACCTTAAATTCCGGCATGGCAGTGTATACCGCGTCATAGCGTTCTCCCTTGAGCATGGCGCGAAGTGCCTCGCCATCGAGACCTTCGAGGTAGTCATCCAGGCTGACGTCTGTGTTCGGCACGATGACAGCGAACGCATATTTTGAGCCAATAAAGGGCTTGAGGAAGCCGGTAGCCTTGTCGTCGTGGAGGTAAGTGGTCTCCGTGCTGCGCAGCATCCGGACGGGCTGGGCATGGCCGTCGCTGACGTAGAAGAAATCGTCCATGGGCTCGCCGTAGGGATCTGACCATTGCCCCTGAAAGAGCAGAGCGTTTACCATCACCGCCTCGGGCGACAGCTCGTTTAGAAGGCTCGGAATCATTTCGTCGGTGTTGCGGCTGACCCAGGCATTTTCCTCCAAATCGGTGAAGCTTGCTTCCTTGTTGACGATGGGCCGGCCTGCGGTGCGCCAAAGCACTGTGACCAGCATGGCGCGGGTCATGGTTTTGTCCGGGGCAAATTGGCTTTCGCTGACGCCCTGGAACAGGTCGCTGAGATACGCATAGCGCACAGCGTCATAATACCAGGCTGTCGGGGCCACATCTTCAAAGGGCACGCAATTCCCCTGGTAGCATGCTTCATAGAGCGCGGCAATGTCAGCGCTTGTCAAACTGCCGAGTTCATAGGCGTCCGCTACTTTGAAGAAAATGCCGTCCTGATAGGCCAGGAACAGGCCCTCGAAGGTGCTGGAGCCGAGGATAAAGGGATAGCCCGCAATGCGAAGCTTCTGTATATCCGAGGTAATGGCCATATTCTTTATGCTCGTCCACGATTTGCCTGAATTCTATGTCCATGAGTCACTCCGATGTCGCAGAAAGCTTTCTTGCTTATATAACGAAACAGACGGGGAAAATGTTGTAAGGGAAAATAAAAAAGCACCGCAAAATAAAAAAGCGCCGCAAAAAAAAGCGCCGCTTTTAGCGGCGCTTGGAGCTGATGGCCGGACTTGAACCGGCGACCTGCTGATTACGAATCAGCTGCTCTACCGACTGAGCCACATCAGCACAGGATTTTAGCATGAAGTAGTGTATCACATTTCTGGCCGTTCGTCAATCCCTGAACGGTTGGATTTTCGAATTCTTTCTGCAAGTCCTTTGGAAACAGAAAAGTTTCCATAATCAAGTGGTCAAATTATATTGGACAAATTGGTTATTCACATTGTCCACAAGGTTTTCCACAGGGAAGCCAAGAGAACTCTTGATAATCCAGAGGATTTCCCGGGTTGCAAGGGTGCATCCACAGGCGAATGTGGAAAACACTGGCCCTAAAGAGTTGACATAATAAAAAATATTAAAAATTGTGACAAAAAATTTCCTTGCCAAGGCGGTGCTCACCGGGTGAAGAGTACCCGTTCTACCCGCTTGTAGAGCAAAAAGGTGAGGACACAGACCAGGATGCCTTTGAGCAGATTCAGAGGCGCTACTGCAAAGAGAACCAGGGTGCCGACGCTGTGGATGGCAGGATTGATGGCGCTGCCCATCTCCACAATGGCTTCAAGCGGCATACCGTAAAGCTGGGAGAATTTGGGCAGCAGGTAGAAAGCATTGAAGGCGCTGCCAAAGAGCGTCATGCACGCGGTCCCGATGGACATCGCAAGGATGGCGCCCCGCTTCGTCTTTCGGCAGTGATAGACGATGGCGGCAGGCAAAACCATGGCGCAGCCTACGGCAAAGTTGGCAAATTCTCCCACAAAGGCGGTGATGGTGCCCTTGAGCAGGAGCTTGATCGCCACCTTCAGAAATTCGCACACCACTCCCGCTGTCGGGCCAAGATAGAAGGCGCAAAAAAGCACCGGCAATTCGCTCAGATCAAGCTTATAGAAGCTGGGAGCGAAAAACAGCGGAAGCTCCAGCAGCATCAAAAGGCCGGAAAGGGCGGCACACATGGCGCATACAGCGATGTATCTTGCCCTCCGAGGTCGAATGCTATTTTTGCAGATGATGCGCTCGGATAGCCTTGCCAGCAGCGTCAGGCCCACAAAGATCCCCAGCACCGTCAGAACGAAGGATAAATTCTCATAGATGCTCTGTTTCATTTGCGTTCACCTCAAAAAAATTGCACCTGATTGCATTCAGGTGCACAAAAAGCAAAAATCTAATCTTCTTCCATCCAGACTGTACTGTCGGTACCGGAATTGCACCGGTTCAGCGCCAACGCGCTCGCGGACTCTACCGCCGGTCGGGAATTGCACCCTGCCCTGAAGCTTTATATGCAATTATCAATAGTATATTCCGGACCTTCGAGGCTGTCAACCCTTTTCTTTTGCGGAGCTTTGCGGTATAATCCTACGTAGAAGGACGGACAAAGCCATGCATAATGCCGCCAGGTTCACCGCAGGCCACATCGCCTCCGACAATTTCTCCCTGGTATTCCAGTACCGTGGCATACCAGCACGCGCCGGTATCATCATAGTTTTCCAGAGCATAAACGTAGCGGGTGAGCGTTTGTCCGGCATATTGGCTGAGGTCGTAGCCCTGGGATTTTTGCAGGGCGTTGTAGCGCTCAAACACCTCGGACGGCTCCTGCGGAATGCGCATTTGCTGCACCTCGGTTGGCTCGCCGTTCACGGTGTAGCCGAACGATGAGAGGAAGGCAAGCCGGGCATCATTTTCCTCTCCGGCGGTGGGCTTTGTCTCGCTGCCCCCACCCCGCAGGCAGCACACCAGAAGGATGACCAGGGCCGCAATTGCGGCCAGCGCACACAGCAGCTTCTTTTTGGATAACTTCGCGGTCATAACAACCATAAACCATAACCCCCAGTGGATGTTTGTCAGGTGGTACAACCTATGCGTCCTTTGGGCAGGATAGAACGAGGAGGGCCTATGATCAGACTGGATAAGTATTTATCGGAAGCGGGCGTGGCCAGCCGCCGTGAGCTTCGTGATATCATCCGTAGCGGTAGAGTTCGGGTGGATGGCGCTTTGGTTCGTGATTATGCCTTGAAGATAGAGGAAGCCGCAGAGGTCACATTGGATGGCCGACCAGTCAATCCGGGACGGTCCATGGTTGTAATGCTCCACAAGCTGGCGGGCTACATTACCGCCACAGAGGATCCACGGAAGCCTACGGTCATGGAGCTTTTGCCGGAGGAGCTGCGGGGAAAGCAGCTCAAGCCCATCGGCCGGCTGGATAAGGAGACGGAGGGCCTTCTGCTTTTCACCAACGACGGGGAGCTCCTTCACCGCATTGTCTCCCCCCGCCACGGGGTGGAAAAGGTCTACTATGCCGAGCATGAGGGCGTGGTGACGCAGGAGGATATTCTCCAGTTTGCACGCGGCCTTACGCTGCGGGACGGAACCGTCTGCCGTCCGGCAAAGCTGGAGTGCATTGAGCTGGGCAAAAGCCTGATTACCGTGCAGGAGGGGAAGTATCACCAGGTGCGGCGAATGATGTCCGCCCGAGGAATGTATGTGACCTATCTGCGGCGAATTCGGGAAGGAAATCTGACTCTGGGTGACCTTCCACCGGGTAAGGTTCGGGTTTTGACCGGGGATGAGGTTGCCTCCCTCCTGGATCGTCAAAATAACGAAGAAAAGGTTTCAGAATAATTTTGCAATCTATCCATGTCTATTGAACCGTTTTCATTCAAAATGACGGGTTTGTAGAGAATTTCCACAAAAAGGAGATTCGGTTTTGAAAGAAAATGTCAAAAAGGGTCTTGCAAAAAATGAAAAAGAATAGTATGATAAGAGTAGACCTTTGTTAAAATTGCAATAAATGCAACGACAGGAGGAAGCAAAGCCTATGTCCAGCCGGATGTTCCAGAATGTAATCCTTCAGATGAAGGAAGCAACTGACCGTAAGATCGGCGTCATTGATGCCGATGGCAGCGTAGTATCCTGCACCGATCCCAGCATCACAGGAGAAAAATGGATGGAATGCGTCATGCGTCTGAGTGGAGCCGAGGAGCCGACGGTACACTGTAACGGCATGACCCTGCGTTCCCTCACCAGCGATAGCAGTCATTTGGAATTTGCCGTGTTTGTGGAAGGGGAGGACGCCCAGGCCCGTACCTTCTGCACGATGGCTGCCGTTGCCCTTAGCAGCGCCCGGATTTATTATGAAGAAAAGCACGATAAGGGTACCTTTGTTAAGAACATCATCATGGATAATATTCTCCCCGGTGACATCTATATCCGGGCCAAGGAGCTGCATTTCCCCAGTGAGGTACAGCGGGCCGTGTTCCTGGTGCGGCAGATTGGCCGTGCGGATGTGGCTGCGGTGGACGTGCTCCAGTCTCTGTTCCCGGATCGCCAGCAGGACTTTGTGCTGTCCATCAACGAGACGGATATCGCGGTGATCAAGCAGGTCACCCCGGAAACCGACAGCGCAGAGCTATTGCGCATTGCCCAGTCCATGGAGGATACCATGCGCACCGAGCTCTTCACCAAGACCACCATCGGCATTGGCACCATCTCCAACTACCTTCGGGAGCTGGCAGACTCCTATAAGGAAGCCCAGGTCGCCATTGAGGTAGGCAAGGTCTTCGACACGGAGAAGAACATCATCAACTACGAGAACCTCGGCATTGGCCGCCTGATCTATCAGCTCCCTACGACCCTGTGCGAGATTTTCCTCTCGGAGGTTTTCAAGAAGAATTCCATCGACACCCTGGACCAGGAGACCCTGTTCACCATCAATAAATTCTTTGAAAACAACTTGAATGTTTCCGAAACGTCCAGAAAGCTGTTCGTACATAGGAACACGCTGGTCTATCGTTTGGAAAAGATCAAGAAGTTGACCGGTCTCGATCTGCGGGAATTCGACCATGCCATTATCTTTAAGGTAGCGCTGATGGTCAAGAAGTACCTCAATTCCCGCGAGAACCGGATGCTGTGAGCGGCGGGAGAGCGCTATGATCAAACTTGACAAAGTTACGATGGTTTACGAGATCGGCACCAAGGCCCTGCAAGATGTCAGCCTGCAGATCAGCGACGGCGAGCTTGTGTTTCTGGTGGGTCCCTCCGGTTCCGGAAAATCCACCATCGTCAAGCTGCTGACGGCCGAGCTTCGCCCCACGCGGGGAACCGTCCACGTCAACGGCTATACCCTTGACCGCATCAAGAAAAAGCAGGTGCCCTATATGCGGCGCACGGTGGGGGTGATCTTCCAGGATTTCCGCCTGATCCGCAATAAGAGCGTGTATGAAAATGTTGCCTTCGCCATGCGGGTGGTAGGCGCCTCAGAGCGGGAGATTCGCAAGCGCGTGCCCTATGTATTGCAGCTGGTTGGCCTCGACACCAAGGCCAAGCGCCTGCCCGACGAGCTGTCCGGCGGTGAACAGCAGCGCGTTGCCATTGCTCGGGCCTTGATCAACAATCCCTCGATGATCATTGCCGACGAGCCCACCGGCAACCTTGACCCGGTGCGTTCGCTGGAAATCATGCTTCTGCTGGAGCAAATCAATGCACTGGGCACCACAGTGATCATCGTGACCCACGAGGCCGAAATGGTCAACCGCTTCCACCGTCGGGTGATTGCGATCGACGAGGGCCGGGTCATGAGTGACGGAATGGATGGGTACTATATCAATGAAGAAGAATAAAAACATAGGGTATCTCCTTCGTGAGGGTGTCCACAGCATCTTCCGGCATGGCTTTATGTCCTTTGCCGCCATCTGCGTAACGGTGGCTTGCCTGATCATCATGGGTAGCTTTTCCTTGATCCTCTACAACCTCAATGTGATGGTGCGGGATCTGGAGCAGGAAAACGAGATTTTGGTCTATGTGGACGAGACGCTCACCGAGGCCGAAGCCAAGAGCGTTGGCTCTAAAATAAATTTGATTGAAAATGTCAACCAGGCAAGATTCGTTTCACGGGAGCAGGCGCTGGAGGATTTCATCGAGAAGCAGGGGGACGACAACGTGTTCTCCGGCATCGACGCCACTACCCTGCGCCACCGCTTTGTGGTTTCCCTCCAGGACAACGCACAGATGGAAAAAACGGTGGAGGACATTCGTCCCATTGCGGGTGTAGCAGAGATTAGCGCCCCGTATGAGCTGGAGGAGGGCTTCCGTACCATCGAGCGGGCACTGCAGATTGCCTCCATTGCCATCATTGCGGTGCTGCTGATTGTGACTCTGTTCATCATCTCCAACACCATTAAGCTGGCCATGCTGGATCGCAAGGACGAGATTGCCATTATGAAAATGGTGGGCGCCACCGACGGCTTCATTCGCTTTCCCTTCTTTGTCGAGGGCTTTGTGATTGGCCTTGTAGGCGCAGCGGTGGCCTTTGGCCTGCAGTGGGGACTGTATGATCTATTGGTGACGAACATCGCCTCGGTCGATTCGCTGCAGCTGTTCAACTTTGTGCCCTTTGTTCAGGTTTTATGGGTCATGATCCCCGCATTTGCGGTGGCAGGCCTTTTTGTTGGTGTGTTCGGAAGCCTGATGTCCATACGAAAGTTCCTTGATGTATAAGGAGGTAGAAGCCTTATGTTCAAACATAGACGGCTGATTTTCGGCATCATTGCCGGCGTGCTGGTGCTGGCGCTTTTGCTGTCGCTGGTAGCCTCCCTGGCTATGACGGTGCAGGGCGCAAGCTCTGCCGAGATTCGCCGGCAGATCAACAGCCTGCAGTCCCGGGCAGACGAAATTTCCGCCAAGCGCGACGAGCTGGAGGCACAGATCAAAGAAAACAAGGAAGAGACCATGGGTGTGGTGGAGCAAAAGCTGGCCCTTGACCAGCAGATTGAGCTGACCCAGGAGGAAATTGAGAACAAGACTGCCCAAATCCAGGAGTACAACAGCCTGATCTCCGCCAAGCAGTCCGAGCTGGACGAGGCTTTAGAGCAGGAGGGCGCTCTGTATGCTCAGTATCGGCTGCGCATCCGTTCCATGGAGGAAAAGGGCGCCGTGTCCTATTGGTCGATTCTTTTCAAATCCCGGAGCTTTTCGGATCTTTTAGACAATATCAATATGATCTCCGAAATTGCGGTGTCCGACCAACTGATGATGGAGAAGCTGGAGAAAATTGCCGAGGAAATTGCGGCAGCCAGAGTGGAGCTGGAGGAGGAAAAAGCAGCACTCGTGTCTACCCAAGCGGAGCTGGAGGCCACAGAGGAGACTCTGAACCAGCAGCGGGCAGAATCCGATGCCCTGATTCAAGAGCTTTTGGCCGATAAAGCCGAGATGGACGCCAGCGAAGCGTATTACGAGCAGCTCGAGGATGACTTGGTAGCCGAGATTGCCAAGCGCGAGAACGAGTATGACGCGGCCCTGGCAGCCGAGCAGGAGGCGACCCGGATCAACAGCGGCGGTAGCTCCGGTGGCAGCGTCGGAGGTGGCTGGTGCAATCCGCTGTCCAGCATTTATGTGACCTCTGCCTATGGCTACCGCTGGCATCCCACCCAGGGCTACTATAATTTCCATTCCGGCGTGGATCTGGCAGCCAGCTATGGCCAGTCCATCTTTGCCGCTCGCAGCGGCACCGTAACAACGGCGACCTATTCCTCGGTATATGGCTACTATGTGGTAATCAATCACGGTGACGGCTATTCCACTCTCTATGGACATATGACCAACTACTGTGTCAGTGCCGGCCAGAGCGTCAGTGCCGGGCAGACCATCGGCTATGCCGGCAGCACCGGCTGGTCCACAGGCACGCATCTGCACTACACCGTCTACCATAACGGCAGCACGGTCAATCCTATGAGCTTTATCGGATGATAGACATACTTCCCGCAGCCGAACAGCGGCTGCGGGAAGTTGGTGTGTCCAAAGGTCTTTTTCCCACACCGGGGCGGCCTTGTCCCACTTCAAATTTTCAATACTCTGTCTTCCTGTAGCCGTAGAGTAGCGGCAGGAGATGTTCTGGCGAAAGAGGTAGTTCCTTGAAAAAATCAACAGCGATTCTTTTTATTTTATATGCCTTTTTGGCAGGCTGCGCACTGACACTCTGTATCACATATAGCGTGGCTACGACGGATTCTCCCGCCATTCGCAAGGCAAAGGAGGTCTACGACGCGCTCGACACTTACTATATCGGCGAGGTAGACGAGTCGGTCATGTGCGACACCGTGGCAGAAGCCATGGTCTATGCCACCGGCGACCGGTGGAGCTACTATATCTCCGCTGCGGACTATGACGCCTATATGGAGCAGGTGCAAAACGCCTACGTGGGCATCGGCATCACCATTCAGCAATCCGAGGATGGTCTGCTTCAGGTGATTGAGGTCGTGCCTGGCGGCTCAGCTTTTGCCTCTGGGATTCAGCCGGAGGATACTCTCATCGCTGTGAACGGGGTTGACTGTACTGCGATGTCCATCACGGAGGTCAGAAACCTGGTTCGGGGCGAAGAGGGCACTGAGATCACGATTACGGTGCTGCGTGGAGAAACGGAAATGAATTTCACCATGACCCGTAAAAGCATTGAGGCCCAGGTTGTCAGCGCCCAGATGCTGGGGACGGTGGGCTATATCGCAATCTACAATTTTGACGCTACCTCCGCAGAGAAAACCATTGCCGCCATTGAGGAGCTTCGTGCGCATGGCGCATCGGCGCTGGTATTCGACGTGCGCTTTAATCCGGGCGGCTTGAAAAGTGAGCTTGTGACAATTCTTGACTATTTGCTGCCGGAGGGCGTGCTGTTCCGTTCAAAGGATTTTATGGGCCGGGAGGAGATCGATACCTCCGACGCAGCCTGCGTAGAGCTGCCCATGGCGGTGCTGATCAACCAGGATTCCTATTCTGCGGCGGAATTCTTCGCAGCTGCCCTTTCGGAGTATGGGGCCGCGAAGACTGTGGGTACCCAGACCTGCGGAAAGGGCTATTTCCAAGTGGCAAAGCGGCTCTCTGACGGCTCTGCCCTCAATATTTCCGTAGGCAAATACTATACCCCCAACGGTGTCAGTCTGGCAGAGGTTGGCGGCCTGATCCCGGACTACACCGTGGAGCTCAGCGAGGAGGATGCAATCTTGCTTGCCTCCCATCGCCTGGATCCGGAGGAGGACGAGCAACTGCTTAAAGCCTATGCGCTGGTGAAAAAATAAATGCCGGAAATTGGACGCTTTCTGCCGAAAGGGCGCCATAGTCGGCCTTGCACCATCCGCTTTTTGCGAAACACCTTGACACAAGGACGCTGCGCGTCTATAATCACAACACAAATGCTGAATTTTATTGGAAGGAATGGTACTTCAATGGCAAGGGAATATAAGCTCAGTAGCAAACGTCTGGAAGAGCTCCAGGAGGAGCTCGTTTTTCTCAAGACCACCCGCGAGAAGGAAGTTGCGGAGATGATCAAGGAGGCTCGCTCCTTTGGCGACCTGTCGGAAAACAGCGAGTACGACGAGGCGAAGAATGAGCAGGCCAAGCTCTACGGCCGCATAGCAGAGGTTGAGGATATTCTGAACCACGCGGTTGTCATTGAGGAGAGTGAGGAGCTCTCCGGCTTCATCGGCCTGGGCTGCAAGGTTGTCGTGCGGGATCTGGATACCGGCGACGAGGAAACCTACCAGGTGGTAGGCTCCCAGGAGGCCGATCCGATGAACGGCAAGATTTCCGACGACTCCCCCTTTGGCCGTGCCATGATCGGCAAAAGCCCAGGCAACCACGTTGCGGTGGAAGCGCCCATCGGCACGCTGCACTTTGAGGTGCTTTCTGTAGATAAATAAGGTAGGGAGGATAAGAGATTGGCTAAGTTTGTACCCCAGAGTGAGCTTTCCCTGACCGATCAGGTGAAGGTGCGCAGGCAGAAGCTGGCAGAGCTCCAGGCAGAGGGACACGATCCCTTTGTTCAGACGAAGTTCGACGTCACTTCCACCACAATCGAGATTCGGGACAATTTTGAAGCGATGGAGGGCGCGACCGTGCGCCTGGCCGGTCGTCTGATGAGCAAGCGCGGCATGGGCAAGGTGCTTTTCTGCGATCTGCAGGATCTGCGCGGTCGCATCCAGCTCTATGTGAAGATTGACGAAATGGAAGAAGAAAGCTTCCTGGCTTTCCGCAAGAATGACATTGGCGATATTGTCGGTGTCAGCGGCGATGTGTTCCGCACCCAAAGAGGTGAAATTTCCGTCCGCGTCCATGAAGCGACGCTTCTTGCCAAAGGTCTTCTTCCGCTGCCGGAGAAATTCCACGGCCTGACCGATCTGGAAACCCGCTACCGTCAGCGCTATGTGGACTTGATCGTCAATCCCGAGGTGCGGCGCACCTTTGAGATTCGTTCAAAGTTTGTCAGCTTCGTGCGCAAATATCTTGATTCCCATGGTTTCATGGAGGTGGAGACGCCGGTTCTCAACACCATCTCCGGTGGCGCGACGGCTCGTCCCTTCATTACCCATCATAATACGCTGGATATCAATATGTACATGCGCATTGCCACCGAGCTGCACCTGAAGCGGCTGATCGTGGGCGGGTTGGAGCGCGTGTATGAGATTGGCCGCATCTTCCGCAACGAGGGCATGGATCCCAGACACAACCCCGAATTTACCACCGTGGAGCTGTACCAGGCCTACACCGATTTCAACGGGATGATGGATTTATTCGAGGAGCTGCTTTCCTCAGCGGCGATAGAGCTGCTTGGTACCTATCAGCTCCAGTGGCTGGGTTATGATGTAGACCTGACGCCCGGCTGGCGTCGCATGACGATGGCAGAGGCGGTCAAGGAATATCTTGGGGTTGATTTCATGGCCATTTCTACCGATGAAGAAGCAGAGCAGCTTGCCGCCTCCGTAGGCGTAGAGCTGGGAGAGGAAAAGGATCACACCTGGGGCAACTTCCTCTATGAGTGCTTCGACCAAAAGGTGGAGGCGCAACTGATTCAGCCCACATTCATCACAATGCACCCGGTGGATGTGTCACCACTTGCCAAGCGTTCGCCTGTAGACCCCCGGCTGACCGAGCGGTTCGAGCTCTTCATTTGCCATAGCGAGATGGGTAACGCCTTCTCCGAGCTCAATGACCCAATCGACCAGAAGCAGCGCTTCCAGAAGCAGGTAGAACTGCGCGAGCGAGGCGATGAGGAAGCCGGCATGATGGACGAGGATTTCGTCACCGCTCTGGAGTACGGAATGCCCCCCACCGGCGGCCTCGGCATAGGCATCGACCGCTGCGTCATGCTCCTAACAAATTCCGATTCCATTCGAGAGGTTATTTTGTTCCCCACAATGAAACCGATAGAGTAAACGAATAGGGTTTCGGGGATTTATGGAGACTTACAGTAAAGTTCGTCACCATTTTCATCTCCATTTATCACCACATAATCTCCGATTTTGCTCTGATAAATGTGCAAATCCTCTTATCTAATCAAATATCAGCACAGATATTCATACGAGACTCACTATCACATTCGCCGCGGACTGATAAGGATGTTTTTTGAAAATGGATTTTGTGCGGCAAAATCCGATGCTCATTATAGATATGGAGGTGTTTGTAATGAAAAAAACAGAACAAAAGGCGTCAAATCAAAAACGATTTTGGCTGTTTTCTTTAGTGGCTTGGGTGGTTTTAATCGTATGTTGCCTTTTGGCAACTGTGGGCATTATTCCAAACAGAACTCCTTCCGTTTTTCTATATTTGGCTTGTATTGCTGGGTTAATAACTTCGGTTGTTAATTTGATAAGAAACAAATAAGCAACAAAC
>JAZLFG010000093.1:0-8080 GCA_045615685.1 Faecousia sp. | reverse complement strand
CGCGCCGACGGAGACCATGTCCAGGTTCACCCTGCCACCGGGCAGCCATCCCCCGGGCGCCTCGGCATAGATAAAGCTCCCCTCCTGCCGCACCTGTGCACCCATGGCCTCGAAGCCCTTGATGTGCTGATCAATGGGCCGGGGGCCAAAGTTGCAGCCGCCGGGCAGAGCCACCTTGGCGTGGCGGAAGCGGCCGAGCTGCGCGCCGAGCAGATAGTAGGAGGCGCGAATGCGGCGCACCAGATCTGTGGGGGCCACGTCGTCGTGCACGCGGGTGCAGTCGATCTCCAGCACATTGGGGCTGCGCCGATGGATGACAGCGCCCATATCGGCCAATATTTCAAGCAGGAGCCGGACATCAGAAATATCCGGCACATTTTCAATTCTACATATGCCGCACACGAGCAGGGTTGCAGGCAAAATACCCACCGCCGCGTTCTTTGCGCCGCTGATGACAACCCGCCCCTCCAGGGGCTTGCCGCCGCAAATTTTATAATTTATCACTAAAAATACCCTCTTTGGTAGGAGTATGTCCGAAAAAGCGAAAATGTACTAATCCAGTTTTCACCAAGGCACAGGCAACGCATAGGCCATGTTTTAATAATATATCATATTTTCCGGAAAATGTAAAGCACTTCATTATCCCCTAACGCAGGGGACTTCATTATCCCCTAACACAGGGGACTCTCTACCCCAACGATTGACATAGAACCAAAATAGAGCCGCAGCTGGGTTTCCCCTGGCTGCGGCTCCTTCAGTGATTCACTTATTTGGAGTTGTCTATCAAATCGTATTACTTCAAGAAGCGATGGAGGATGACAGAAATTTCTGCACGGGTGGCATTGCCCTGGGGATCAAACAGGTTGCCGGGCTTGCCGTTGAGAATGCCCTGTCCAGCCAGTGCTTCCACAGCCTCCTTGGCATAGCTGCTGATTTTGTCTCCATCAGCGAAGTTGACTGCGTCGCCATCCTTCACAGGCTCTTCGCCCTTTGCCTTCTGATAGCGGTACATGATGGTGGCTACCTGCTCACGGGTGATGTTTGCATCGGGCTTGAACACATCGCCGGGATAGCCTTCTACAACCTTATTCTCGGCTGCCCAAATCACAGCATCGGTGTAGTATTTATCTGCATCCACATCGTTGAAGGGATTTTCCATGCCAGCCACGCTGGGTGCGCCGGCAATACGGTACAGAACAGTGACCAGCATAGCACGGGTCAGGGGCTTCTTGGGGCCAAACTGGGTGTCAGACATGCCGTTCATAAGCAGGTTGTCCCAAGCATACTTTACATCCTCATAGAACCAGTCGGCTTCCTCCACATCGGTGAAGCTCATGGGAGCACGGCGGGTAACGGTGATCTCATAATCCTTCTTGGCGGTGCCGTCCTCAGAGGTGACGGTAATGGTAAAGTTATTGTCTCCAACCTGCAGCTCCTTGGTGCCGATGCCTTCGATCTTGGAGCCGTAATAGTCGGTAGAGGCCTGGAGATTGACGCTTGCCACATCATTGGCAACCACTGCGGTATACTTGGCGGGATCAGCAGTGGGCGTGACCAGACCGGTGTTCAGGGTAAGCTTGGAAAGCTCAGCCTGAGAGGTGGGGAGGATATGCCAGCCGTTGTACCAGAGGCTTGCTTCGCGCACGAAGAGCTGACGGAGAACCTCAACACCACTGCGGGTAGCACGGGTATAGAGTCGTCCCTGTGCCTCGCCGTTGACAACCTTCTCGGCAGCAATGCGCATATCTCTCACAGCTGCAATACCTGCAAGACCCTGCATTGCATTGGGAGCATCCCACATGGGGCTGTACATTTCGCGCTTGTCGGTGGTTTCCTGCCAGGAGTGGCCGGTCATGAAGTACACGCCGCTCACATCGGCAGCATTGATCTTCACGTTGGGATCATAGAAGCCTTCCGTGAACTTCTGGAGCTTGGCTTCCATCTTCGTGATGTCACGAAGGAAACTGGCTACAGCCTGCTTGGTGGCACCGAAGTTAAATACATATTTGCCCTGGCCCACAGCATCGCCGGAAACCAGATAGTTGTTGGTAAGTGCCTTCTGGGCAAGATTGTCATACAGATAGCACATGGAGCCGTCGGTGTGGCCCACAACCTCGATGCACTCGAAGGTGATGGCCTTGCCGCCGAACTTAGGACCTACCAGGGTATCGCCATCGGCAAGTCTCTTAATCTTATAATCTGCAAAGGTGGCGGTCACGGCATCGTTCACAGGCCAGTAGATCTGGCAGTCGGAGAACTGGTTCACCTTGCCATAGTGGTCGCCATGGGCATGGGTTACAACAACCTCAATGGGGAGATTTTCGGACAGGCCTTCGGAGACCAGGATATCCTTCACGCAGGCACGCAGGTCGCCATCGCCCATACCGGAGTCAAAGAGCATCGCCTTGTCTTCGCCGGCAAAGAGGTACATATCGTCATCACCGGGCGTGCCCTTGCAGTCACGGATGCGATATACGCCCTTTTCAATCTTCTGCACATCATACTCGTCCCAGAGGGGAGTTGCATGGATGGTCAGGGTATAGGTGGTAGCCTTTTCACCTTCGCCCAGGGTAATAGTGAAGACATTGTCGCCTTCCACCAGCTCTTCGCGGATGGGGATGGGATATCTGCCTTCTACGCCGTTGATCTTGAAGCCAAAGAGGGTAGGATCGGAGGCTTCGGGCATGATATAAACAACCTTGCTGGTGCGGCTGCTCCAGTCGATGGTGGCGGACAGCTCACGGTTGTCCAGCATAGCAGGATCAAAGGGTCTGTCGTTGGGTATGATGGGGGTATCCAGGTCAATCTTGTAGGGTTCCAAACGGCCGCCCTTGAAGGAGGAGATAAAGACCTCGTTCAGAGTTGCAACCTTGTTGGGAACTGCGGGCTTGGTGCTGAAGTTATAGGTCTGAGCTTTGATGTCGGGCAGGGGATACAGCGCGTCATCTTTAATGGTACGGATGTAGATGGTGTATTCCTTGGCGGTCTTGGAAGCAGCATCGGTGATGTTGAGCTTCAGAACATTCACGCCCTTCACGCCGGAGTTCAGGGCAGCATCATCGGAAGCCAGAATGTTTACACGATAACCCTTCTTGCCGCGGCCATTCACATCCGCCAGGGTATTGGTAATATCCTTGCCGTTCAGGCTGACCTTAATGGCTGCATCCTCACCAAAGGCCTCTGCCATGAGTACTAGGGGAGAAGCATCCGCAACGGTGCAGGTCTGGGCGGTGGACAGAGCGGTGTAGCTCTTAATGTAGCTGGAGGTGGGCTCGGAGTTGGCGGGGAACAGGTAGGCATCCAGCAGAGTGGCAGGTGTCACCAGATCGGTAATATTGGTCTTGGTGCCGAAGTCATAGGCGCCGGCAACATTGTACCAGAGGCCTGCAACGCCGTAGGAAAGCTCTCTGTAGTAAGCGGTAGCGGAGCTGGTGGTAAATTCGCCAACGAAGGGGTTCTCCATGACCTTCGTGGTGGCAATATACATATCCTCAACGTATACCTTGCCCATTTCGCCGGCTGCCTTATCACGCTCCTGCCAAGTGTGGCCGGTGAGGAGAGTCAGAGACGTGAGGCCCTTTACACGGTTCCAAAGCTTTTCCATATCTCTGCTGAACAGAGGCATGATGCAGTTGCTATTGTTGTGGTTGAAGACATAGCTGCCCTGACCAACAGCGTCGCCGGAAGCGAGATAGCTTCTCTGGCACTGGCCGTCAGCGTCGTTGTCATAGAGGTATACCAGGTGACCGGTGGTATGGGTACGGATGGTGATAACCTCGAATTTAATGGGGCCCTTGCCAAAATCGGGGCCTACAATGGTATCGCCGGGAAGAAGTATTCTCACATCCGTGTTGGGATCGGCAATGAGGTTATTGGACAGGCTGTTGGCATCGCCGATGCCCCAGTAAATGGTGCCCTTTCCGGCACCTCTGCCGGCAAGACGGTACTCCTGGGGGGTGGAGGTATTGATCATACCATAGTGGTCGCCATGGTTATGCGTCAGAGCCACATCAATGGGGAAATCGTCGGGGTTAGCAACGCCGAACTTATTTTGCAGGATGTCATAAATGGTCTTCTTGAGATCGCCGCCACGACGGCTGTTATCACCACCGCCGTTCAGGGCATCAAACACAATAGCGCGATCCTTGCCGACGAACATGAAGCAGTCCTCAGCGGTGGTGAAGCCGTTGATGCTGGTGAACTGGTAAACGCCGCTGATGAGTTTACCGTCATTATCCTTGTTTTCTTCTAGGATGTTGACCTTAATGGTGTCATACAGATCCTTGTTGATGAAAGTAAGGGTATAGGTAGCCTTGGTATTGCCGTCACCGGAGGTAACTTCGATGGTGCAGGGCGTCCTGACAGCTTCCTCGCCCTTAAGAACTCTGCCCAACTCGACACGGTAGGCAGTGTTGAAGTCGGTGGGGGTGCCGTTAATGACAAAGGTTGCATTTTCATCATAGGCAATGGGCTTGAAGTAGATGGCTCTGTCGTTGGAAGAGAAATTCTTCATATCCACTTCCATTTCGTAGTCATACTTACCGGCGACTACGGGCTCATCAAAGGGAATGCCCACGAATTCAATGCGGTTGCCCTTAAAGCCAAACATTTCAAAGCCGATCAGGTCTGCACTCTGACCTATGGGCGTGGTTGCAGGTCTGGCATCTTCCACAACTGCGCCAAAGGCGGGCTGTACGAAGCTGAACAGCAGAACGATACAAACCAAAAGAGATAAAATTTTTCTAATGTTTCTGCCTTTCATAATAGTCTCTCCTTTTTATTGATACAATTGCAAGCTTTCCTGCGTTATTGTTCTTCCCCCCTCCTTCCGGCGGTTTTCTCTGATTCTTGTCCAAAGCCATGCTGCAACTTATCCTATTCCGCAGTAAACTTGCACTTAACTATATTACAAATTATAATATCAAAAGGAATAGTTTTTGTCAATACATATAGAATTATTATACATTATCCCCTTAACACAGGGGACTATGCAACCTGATATGTCCAGCATATCTATAAGCTCCGGAACGGCCGTTATTTCGTTGGATTTTTCATCGGTGGCCAGTTGACCCAACACCATTTGCTGACTACTTGCCCATGCACTGACCATGTGGATCGGCTTTTGGGCTTTATTGCCGCTACGGCGCACCGTTTTTCCATCTATGCTTACAATTTCACCTTTCGTCTTTTGGCATTCGCCCTCTACCCATGCGCAAAAACACTGCTCGAATTCCTTCGGCTCTATCATTCTAATGACACCTTTCAGTGTAATTATCTTCCTTTGTTGAAGTTATGTCAACTAAAATTTTTCATGCGTTTGCCGTGTGGGTTTTTGCCGGAGAATCGGGTGGTAGCAGGAAAAGTTTTGCTCTTTTTCAGGAAAATCTTTTTTTGGGACTTGCAATGTTTGCAATTATATGTTATTATGTTGTAACCTAATTGTAACTTTCTGAATGGGAGGTTTGTACGATGAAAACACGTCTTATCAGTATGCTGATGGTTCTGGCTTTGCTGCTGGGGCTGCTGCCTACGGCCCTGGCAGCCGATCCGTCAGAGCTTTCCGGTACCTGCGGCGATACCATCACCTGGACGCTCGACCCTGTGGAAGGTCTTCTGACCATCGACGGCGAGGGGCAGATCCCGGACTACTCCTATAGCGAAGGCGCCCCCTGGTACGCCTACCGTAGCCGCATTTTTCGCGCAGTACTCACCGGCAAGATCGACGGAATTGGAGCCTATGCCTTCAATGAATGCGCCTATCTGACCAAGCTGGATGCATCCTGTCCCATGACGTACATTGGCGCAGGCGCGTGCAACAATTGTGCCGCTTTGGAAACGGTCACCTTTGCTCCCACGCAGCATCTGTGCGTGGGTGAGGAAGCCTTCTTCGGCTGCGCATCCCTCAAGTGCCTGGATCTGGCCGCAGAGGATGGCGAGATCGGTGCGGGAGCTTTCTCCGGCTGTGTGGCACTGGAGACGCTAACGCTTCCTGAAAAGCTGGCGCGATTAGAGCGCGAAACCTTCGCCGGCTGCGCCGCCCTGACCGCGCTTTCCCTGCCCGAGAATCTCACCTACATCGGCAAAAGCTGTTTCCGTGGCTGCACCGGCCTGACGGCGCTTTCCTTCCCCGAGGCGCTTGCCACCATCGAGCGCTATGCCTTCTCCTCCTGTGACGGCATTCGTCTCAGCTTTACCGGTACCCCACCGGAGCTTGCCTCTGCTCTGGACCTGTCTGCCAGCTTTCCTCTTGATGCTGTGCTGGAGGTGCCCTATGAAGTTGAGGGCTGGTCCTGGCCGCTTTATAAGGGCTATAGCGTGCAATACGACTATCCCGACCTGGAGGACACATTCTCCGATCTGGTCAAGGATGCCTGGTACATCCCCAGCGTGCAGCATGTCTATTTCGCGGGTCTCATGAACGGTATGCAGCAGGATAAATTTTCCCCTCAGAATCCCATGACCCGCGCCCAGCTTGTGACGGTGCTCTACCGCATGGCCGGGGAGCCGGAGGTGACGACGGAAAATCCCTTCACAGATATAGCGGAGACCGCCTACTATTATAACGCGGTGCGCTGGGCCCAGAACAACGGCATCGTGACCGGACTAACCGCGACAACCTTTGGCCCCAATGCCCACGTGACACGCCAGCAGATGTGCACCATTCTCTACCGCTATGCCGCCAAGCTGGAGCTTCCGCTGACCCAGCGAAAGCCTCTGACCGATTTTACCGACGCCGATCAGCTTGCGGACTACGCCCGCGATCCCATGAGCTGGTGCGTCGCTGTAGGCTTTATCAACGGCAAGCCCGGCAACCTTTTGGATCCCCTCGGTACTGCCACCCGGGCTGAGATTGCCAAGGTGTTGACGGCCTTCGATACCTTCCTGGCAGTCCAAGAAGCCCTGGCCAAGGACAACTGGGCAGATATCTACAGCGATCAGGAGCCCCTTCCGGAAATTAACCGCGAGGATCCCCTCTATCTCTACGCGCAGGAGGTTTTCGATACCATCAATCAGAAGCGCACCGACAATGGCCTGAGTGAGCTCCAGTGGAGTGACCGCGTCTTCATTGCCGCCCAGACCCGAGCCGAGGAGCTGTCCGGGGAAAATAGCTTTGGACATACCCGCCCCGATGGCACGAATTATGCTACAGTATTCAACCAGTTCAGGATCGAGAGCAGCACCCGCAACGAGATCATTGCCCACGGCTATACCAGCGCCAAGGATCTTGTGGATGTATGGGCCACTGCCAACGCCACAAGCCCGGTGATTTCCGCAGTCGTGTATTCCTCCGGTGCGGTTGGCGTATATCAGCTCCCGCCCGAGGAGGAGGGCAAAGCGGGCCGGTACTACTATGCCCTGCTGGTCATCGGCTGATATGGAACCGATTGCCCACATTCGCACCGATTTTGCGACGAAATTCGGCGTTCCCCGTCAGGCCGGTCTGATTCCGGCCCTGCGGGGCACCGTGGTGTTCACCCCCGACTATCGCAATCCCGATGCCCTGCGGGGGCTGGAGGACTTTTCCCACATCTGGCTGATTTGGGGCTTCTCAGAGGTTCGTCAGACCCATTGGTCGCCCACCGTGCGGCCACCCCGGCTGGGCGGCAATGCGCGGATGGGCGTATTCGCCACCCGTTCGCCCTACCGGCCCAATCCCATCGGCCTGTCTTGCGTTCGGCTGGAGAAGATTCGGCAGGACGCCGCCCTAGGCTCTGTGTTGGAGGTGTCCGGCGCTGACCTGATGGATGGCACACCGATTTACGACATTAAGCCCTACCTTCCCTATTGCGATTGCCATCCGGAGGCCTCGGCCGGATTCACCGGCGAATTAGACGCTCTGGCGCTGGAGGTGCACTTCCCCCAAGCGCTCCTGGAAAAAATTCCGGAGGCCCTTCGTCCCGGCCTTTTGGGGGTACTGTCCCACGACCCGAGACCTCAGTACCAGCACGACCCCACCCGCGTCTACGGCCTGAGCTTCGGCGGCTGGAACATCCGCTTCCGGGTAGCGGGAACAACGCTCACCGTATGCGAGGTTTCCCTTGCAATGTAACACAGGAGACGGTTCTCCACATAACACAGG
>JAZLFG010000092.1:0-3026 GCA_045615685.1 Faecousia sp. | reverse complement strand
CGCTCCAGATAGCCGTCCTGACTGAGCTGCATGGCAATGGTCAGGCCGGTCTGGCCGCCAAGACCTGCCAAGAGGCTGTCGGGCTTTTCCTTCTCGATGATGCGCTTGATGGTGTTGACGCTCAGGGGCTCCAAATAAATTTCATCGGCCATGTGCTTGTCGGTCATGATTGTGGCGGGGTTGGAGTTGGCCAGCACGACGTTGACGCCCTCGGCCTTCAGCACCCGACAGGCCTGCGCGCCCGCGTAGTCAAATTCTGCGGCCTGGCCAATCACAATCGGCCCGGAGCCGATGACAAGCACCTTTTGAATGGAATGATCTCTCGGCATCAGATGTTTCCTCCCATCATTTGGATGAAGCGCTCAAATAGCGCCTGTGTATTTCGAGTACCGGCACATTCTTCGGGATAGAACTGGACGGAGAAGCAGCGCTTGCCCGGATAGTCCAGTCCCTCGCAGGTGCCGTCGTTGGCGTTTTGGTAGTGCAGTTGGGCAATTTCCTGCAGGCTTTCGGCTACAACAGCGTAGCCATGGTTCTGACTGGAGATAAAGGTGCGACCGGTCAGGAGGTTTCGCACCGGCTGATTGTCGCCCCGGTGGCCGTATTTGAGCTTACAGGTCTCACCGCCCTGGGCCAGAGCCAGGAGCTGGTGCCCCAAGCCAATGCCGAAGATGGGCACTTTTCCCACAAGCTGGGAGATTTGCCCAATGGCGTCTTGATAGGCCGCCGGATCGCCGGGGCCGTTGGAGAGCACCAGACCGTCCGGCGAGAATGCCAGGACATCTTGGGTGTTTTTGGGCAGTACTGTGACCTCACAGCCCAGGTGGCAAAGGGTTTTGATGATGGAGCGCTTCGCGCCAAAGTCTAAAACTGCCACGCGATAGCGTGCCTGCCCCTCTGCGGGGAAGCACATGGGTTCCTTCACCCCCACCGGTGCGGCGTCAATTTCTACCCTGTAGTCCTGTAGGGCGGTCAGATTCGTGGGAACCTCGGTGCAAATCATGGCGTTCATGACGCCCTGCTCTCGGATGCGGGCGGTTAGAAGCCGGGTGTCCACGCCGGAAATGCCGGGGATGCCCTGCTTTTTCAAAAAAGTGTCCAAATCGTACTGAAAGCGGAAATTGGAGGGAGCAGTGCAGCATTCCCGCACCACATAACCACGCAACGCGCAGTCCCCTTCAAAATCCGCTTCCATCACGCCGTAATTACCAACCATTGGGAAGGTCTGCATCACAATCTGCCCCAAATAGCTCGGATCGGTCAAGGTCTCTACATAGCCACACATACCGGTGGTAAAAACCAGCTCTCCCACACACGCGCCGGAAGCGCCGATTTGCGTTCCTTCAAACACGGAGCCATCGCTTAATACAAGATAAGCCTTCTGCATTTTATTTCCTCCAGTCTTGCAATTGATCGTATAAAGCATAGAGCAAACTGCAAAAACATTCAATTCGCACCATGTACAAAGAATATTTTTTTGCGCCAAAAATCCCTGCGCTTTTGCACAAAAAACCACTGCGCGATAACGGCACTGCCGCATAAGGATGTTTTTTGCCATAATAAAGCCCACCGAAAAGGAATGGATTTTCCTCTTCGGCGGGCAGCTTATTGTTCTCGACAGATTGGGATTTCTGCTATACCACGTTGTTATAAATCTCGCAGCCTAAAACCTCAACAATGATTCCCTCTTCATATTCTTTGGACGCTTCCACAGGCGCCAGCCTATGCACATTAGAAACGCTATAAAGCAAGGCCTGATATTTTACTGTGCCGCCATCCTTTAATGCCATGGGAATTGGCACAAGCAGCACGAGCGCAATTAGCACACATAAAATGGTCACAAGCCATTTCTTCATAATTGCTCTATGCCTCAATCCTGATCCCAGTTATGCCAGACGTTTTGTACGTCGTCGTCGTCCTCCATGGCGTCAATGAGGCGCTCCATGAGCTTGATTTGCTCTTCGCTTTCGAGCTTCTGGTAGTTCTGGGGTACCATTTCGATCTGGGCGGAGGCGAAGCTGTAGCCTCTGGAGCCCAGAGCCTCGGCTACGGCATTGAAGTCGTCGGGCGCACAATAGATGGTGAAGCAGTCTTCCTCCGGCTGGAAGTCGTCCGCGCCGCAGTCCATGGCGTCCATCATCACGTTGTCTTCCTCGTAGTCGCCGTCCTCGTTGTCGATGACGATGACGCCCTTCTTGTCGAACGACCAGGCAACGCAGCCGGCTGCGCCCATATTGCCGCCGAACTTATCAAAGTGATGCCGGACATTGGCAGCGGTACGGTTGCGGCTGTCGGTCATGGTTTCCACGATCACAGCCACGCCGCCGGGGCCGTAGCCTTCGTAGGTGATGGATTCGTAGGCGTCGCCGGAGCCGGAGCTGGCGGCCTTATCCAGCACGCGCTTAATGTTGTCGTTGGGCATGTTGGCGGCCTTGGCCTTGGTGATGACTGTGGCCAGGCGGGAGTTATAGTTGGGATCGGCGCTGCCGCCCTCTTTGACAGCGACAATCATTTCTTTTGCGATTTTGGTGAACGCGGCCGCGCGCTTGGCGTCCTGCGCACCCTTGGTTTTTTGGATGTTATGCCACTTGGAATGACCAGACATGTAAATTCCGCCCTTCGTAATTGTGTTTTTATTAGTTTATCATATGCCCCCGGGGAAAATCAACACTTATGTTATGCAAATTTTACGCAGTCGGCATGAATTTCTGATTTTTTGACGGTAAGCGCCGGAAACTGACTGCCGATATAGTGGCACAGCACCTCGCACACCGGATCCTCGGTGGGGAAATGGCCCGCGTCGATGAGATTGATGCCCATGGCCTCGGCCTTCTGGAACTGGTGATACTTGATGTCGCCGGTGACAAAGGTGTCGCATCCGGCGGCAATGGCCTGCGGCAAAAAGTCCATGCACGCGCCGCCGCCCACGGCAACTCGCTGCACAGGGCGCTGTGCAGAGGCATAGCGGACGCCGGCTGCGTGAAGCTGCGCCTTTACAAAGGCGGCAAAGGCCTCCAACGGCTGCG
>JAZLFG010000091.1:0-10359 GCA_045615685.1 Faecousia sp. | reverse complement strand
CTCCCTGCATCCCTACAACTCCAACCGTGCAGAAGAGAGCTACATCCCCGGCTCCATCCTGCCCGGCCATATCACCTTCGCTGACTACGTCGAGACCATGGGTGATCACTTCAACTTCCTGTGGTTCGAAAATGAGTCCATTGTCAACTATCAGTCCTCCTGGCTGCCTGTCGGTATCGCTGCCGGCAAGATCGCCCACAAGGAACCGGAGCCCATAATCGCGCAGACCAAGGATTTCGAGAGCTCCTTCGAGGCTGAGATGATCACGAAGACCACCACCAGCATGTGGGGCGGTGCCTCCACCGACGGCTACTTTGCAGACGATGGCTTCAATGTCTTCATGTACAGCACCCAGTTCGACCGTGGCTTCGGTGACCAGCACTGCGCCGGTATCGAGCTGGTACAGGATGGCCGCCGCATTGCGACCAATGGCGACATTCATCTGCTGCCCACGCCCGAGCAGTGGGATGCGACTCCCGCTCCCGTGATTGGCACCCGTACCTTCGATAAGGAAACCAACACCATCACCGTTCCCATCACGCTTCCTGCAGAGACCTTCACCGATGGTACGCCTGAAAATCCTGCTGTGAACTACAGCATCAGCGCGACTCCCGAGAAGGGTGGCATCAAGCTGACCCTCAAGCTCAACGAGAAGCTGCCTGCCGACCTGGTTGGCAAAGCGGGCTTCAACCTGGAGTTCCTTCCCGCAGTCTTCATTGAGAAGAGCTTCATGGCAGACTCCGACAACGATGGTACCTATGATAGCTTTGGCATCTTCCCGCGCGATCCCAGCGCTCAGATGGAGGATGTTTCCCGTGCCAGAACCAACAATCAGGAATGGTACGTCCAGGAGTGGAACGAAGAGCGCGGCGACGCACAGCCGACTCCGTTTGCTACCGGTACGAAGATGACCTTCGCACCCGAGGATGATGACTACCGTATCCGCATCTCCTGCGACGACGGTCTGGCTCTGTACGACGGCCGCAACCGTGCCCAGAACGGCTGGTTCGTCCTGCGTACCCTGATCCCCGCTGACGCCACCGAGATCGTATGGCACATCAGCCCCGACACCAAGGCGGATTGGACCCGTGAACCCAACATCACCCATAACCAGGTCGGTTATGAGCCCACCCTGAGCAAGGTTGCTGTGATCGAGCTCGATCCCAACTACGAGGGCGGCGACACCGCAACTCTGAAGCGTCTGAACGCCGACGGCACCTACACCGACGTCTTTACCGGCGCCCTTGGCGAAGCCAAGAGCTGGCAGCGCTATATCTACAGAGACTTCGACTTCTCCGAGATTACCGAGGTTGGCACCTATGTCATCGACTATGACGGCTTTGTGTCGGATTCCTTTGCCATCAACGAGAACATTTTCAAGGATTCCTGGCAGCAGTCCATCAGCACCTACATGGCCATCCAGATGGACCATATGCGCATCCGCGAGGGCTACAAGATTTGGAGAAATGCCGCCCATATGGATGACGCCCTCCAGGCACCCACCGGCATGAACTGGTTTGACGCCGGCCAGAACGGCAAGACGATCGAAACCGGCTATGAGCCCTATGAGCACATCCCCGGCCTGGATGTTGGCGGCTTCAGCGACGCTGGCGACTTCGACATCCAGACCCTCCAGAACGTCAACGTGACCGCGAACCTGGCTCTGGCGTATCAGATCTTCGGCAATGAGTACGACACGCTGGATTGCAACTGGGTGACCAACAATGTTGAGCTGCACCGTCCCGACGGCATCGGCGACCTTCAGGAGCTTGCAAAGCATGGCGCCCTGCAGCTGAATGGTCAGCTCGTGAACATCGGCTTCCTTGCCAGCGTCATCGAGGTTCCCACCCTGCGTCAGTACACGCACCTGGGCGACGGCTCCAAGGATACCGACAACCGTATCTATGATCCGACCCTGGGCGAGGATGAAGTTTACGGCCGCCGTTCCGGCAAGCGTGACGACCGTTTGGCCTTCGCTTTCACTAAGAACAGCAGCTCCAACATGAACGCTGCCGCAGCTCTGGCTGCCACCGCCGATATTCTCAAGGGCGTGGACGACGAGAGCGCAGCAGAATTCCTCAAGACCGCAGAGAAGGTTTGGGACGAAGAGGCAGATAGCCATGTCGGCACCACTGGTGACGGCGGCTGGTTCAGCGCTGGCCCGACCGACTGGAATCTTGCGATCCAGCTCTTCAAGGCTACCGGCAAGGATGTCTATAAGAACCGCATCCTTGAACTCCTTGACACCGAGCTCGTCACCGAAGGCAGCGGCTGGTTCGGCCCGGCCTTCGCAAGCGCTGGCTGGAAGGTCATCACTGTCATCGACCAGCTTGGCGAAGAGGCTCAGGCAAAGTTTGACGCTGCTGTGAAGGCTTATGCGCCCAAGCTCGCTGCGCCTGTTGCCAACAATCCGTTTGGCGTTGCCGATACCACTGGTATGTGGGGCGGCTCCGGCACGGTTGTCAGCAATGCGCTGATGTCCTCTGTCCTGCACAAGTACTATCCCGAGTATGTCAGCGCCGATCCGACCTTCCGTGCGGCCAACTACATCCTCGGTACCCATCCGTACAACTCCACCTCTTGGGTCTCCGGCGTAGGCACCAAGTCCGTCGAGCAGGGCTACGGCTCCAACCGTGCGGATAACTACTACATCGCTGGCGGCCTGGCTCCCGGCTATGTCACCATCGCTCCGGACTTCCCCGAGCATATGGATGACTTTAACTTCCTGTGGTTCGAGAACGAATACACCATCGAAGCTACCACAAGCTGGATCCTCATCGCCCTGAGTGCAGACGAATTCTCCAGAGAAGAGCCTGCCAATATCGACAAGGCGCCTCTGCAGGCTGCCTACGACGAAGCTCTGGCGATTGAGAAGGGCGACTATCATGATGCCGCTTGGGCAGAGCTCCAGGCTGCCCTTGTGAACGCTAAGGCAGCGCTCGACAAGGCTTATGTGGTGCACTTCGAAGTAGACAATGCCCTGGCTGACCTCGAAGCCGCTGTGGAAGGCCTCGAATGCCCGAGCAAAAACTTCAAGGATATCCCTGATTATGACGACTGGTCTCATGCAGGCATTGACTACTGCGTCAAGAACGGCTACATGAACGGCACCTCTGGGGATATCTTCAGCCCGAAGGGTACCCTCACTCGCGCACAGCTTGTCACCATCCTCTACCGTGTAGAGGGTAGCCCCGACGTAGAATTCACGGGTGTCTTTGACGATGTATCGGCGGATATGTGGTACTCCAATGCCATCGAGTGGGCCGCGGCCAATGATATTGTCAACGGTGTGGGCGATAAGAAGTTCAACCCGAATGGCAAGATCACCCGTGAGCAGATCGCCACGATCCTCTACCGCTACTCCGGTAAGCCTGCCGTCAATGGCGACCTGACTGCCTTCCCGGATGCGGATGAGGTCAGCGAGTATGCAGTGGACGCTATGATTTGGGCTACCGGCAGAGGCCTCATTACCGGCATTTTGTCCGGCGAAGAGATTACGCTGGCTCCCAGAAATAATGCGACCCGTGCACAGATTGCTACCATTATCATGCGCTATCTCGGATAATAAATTTGATCCCATAAGCTGAGATGACCTAATAGGGAGGCTGTAGCGAAATCATTCATTTTGCTACAGCCTCTTTCTGGTTTAAAAATTTTTAGTTTTTTTCAGCCACATTCAAGGATTTTGTGATATAATAGGTGCAAAGTTGTGCAGAGGTTTCTGAGGCCGCTGCGACGATAAATTACAGATACGAAGGAGAATCATCGTATGAAAAAGGTACTTGCATTTATTCTGATCTGTGCTTTGCTGTGTACCCTGGCCGCCTGCGGGAACAAGAAAGCCCCTGAAGCGAAAGCCTCCGCCAACAACAGTAGCAGTAGCACTGCCAGCAACACCGAGAATCAGGTAGAAGCTTCAGACGCGAATGCTGCAGCTGTTGAGGAAGGGACGGAAGCACAGGGTGTCTCTGTGTCGAGTGGCATTACCGTCGATGGAGAAAATGGCGACACAGACACTTCTGACGATGGTGAGGATGCAGCACCCTCCCAGTATAAGACCTGTCAGAGCCTCGATGAGCTGAACGCGTACACCGGAGCCAATTTTGCTCGCCCCGTTTCCTTTGAGGTGACCGAGGAAACCTATGAGGCAGTTCTGTCTGGAGAAACCGTGGTTGGACAGTATGTCTTCCTGATAAGCGAATTCCCCAGCGGCATTCGATTCTCGCCGGACACCACGGTGGACATTAGCGAAGTGTACCGTGCGGACGGCACTTCGGCCTTTGAAGGCGTGGAAGGTGAGTCGGTCTGCAATGTAGACGGCACCATGGTTGGCCGCTGGTTTACGTCGGCGGGGCAGTATGTACTCGTCTTCACGAACGACGATGAGGACTTTTTCGATTCGCTCTTTGAGGAGATGAAGGAGCTCACCGCTGTCAGCGAAAGCTGAGAAAAAATTAAAAAGGGAACTGCCAAAGCTCGGCAGTTCCCTTTTTGTATTTCGTTTAAATGTGTCGGCGAAAGCCCCGTTCGCGCCACAGGGGGGGATAGATCAGCAGCAGCATGGGGAAAAGCTCCAATCGGCCTGCCAGCATATCAAACATCAGGACGTATTTGGAGAGGAAGCAGAAGGAAGCGAAGTTTTGCGTTGGCCCCACCAGGGAAAGGCCGGGGCCAATGTTATTGATGGTGGCCGCGACAGCAGTAAAATTGGTAGTGAGGTCCATGCCATCCCGGCACACGATCAGGACAGAGAGCGTAAAGACCAGCAGATAGACGAAGAAATAAACGCTGACAGAACGGCTGATTTCGCTGTCCAGAGGTTTTTCCTCAAATTTGACGCTGCGTATGGAGCGGGGATGGATGAAGGAGCGCAGCTCGCTCAAGGTGGTCTTGATGAGAATCACGACTCTTGACACCTTCAGTCCGCCGCCGGTGCTGCCTGCACAGGCGCCGATAAACATCAAAATGACCAGCACACATTTGGAAAGCGCCGGCCACAGGTCGAAGTCCACGGTAGAATAGCCGGTGGTGGTGATGATGGACGCTACCTGGAAGGCGGCATCCCGAAGCGTTTTACCGAAGCTGGCCAGCGGCGCTACCCCGGTACGAAGAAGATTCCAGGTGATGAGCGCAATTGCGCCCAGGATGATGAGAACATACCACAGGGCCTCTTCGCTTTTGGCGGCCTGACGGAATTTCCGCATCAGGAGGAGAAAATAGACGTTGAAATTGACGCCGAAGAGGATCATAAATATGGTAATGACCCATTGAAGGTAGGGGCTGTAGCTGCCGACGGAGCTATTCTTCACGGCAAAGCCACCGGTACCTGCGGTGCCAAAGGAAAGGGTTAGCGAGTCAAACAGGGGCATCCTGCCACACAGCAGGAAAATAATCTCCAGGGCGGTGAGAGACAGGTAGATGAGATATAGGATTTTCGCCGTGGAGCGTACCTTCGGCAGGAGCTTTCCCACAGAGGGGCCGGGGCTCTCCGCCCGCATGAGCTGCATATGGGAGCCACCTGCCATGGGAAGAATTGCCAGCAGGAATACTAAAACGCCCATGCCACCGATCCAGTGGGTGAAGCTGCGCCAGAATAGGCCTGCATGGCTTAGAATTTCTACATTGGGTAGGACGCTTGCGCCGGTGGTGGTGAAGCCGGAAATTGTCTCAAATAATGCATCCGTGTAGCTGGGAATATCGCCCCCCAGCACCAAGGGTATAGCGCCGACCAGACTCAGGACAAGCCACGACAGGGCCACAGCGGCAAAGCCGTCTCTGGTTTGAAACGTCATTGTGCGCGGCTTGCGCAGGCAGAAGAGCTGCCCTATCAAGGCAGCAGCGGCGGCCACTCCCAGGAAGACCCAGCACTGCCACTCTCCATAGCATAGCGCTACAGCGCAGGAGGGGAGCATCAGTGCAGCTTCAATCTGTAGGACACGGCCAATAATGTAAAGAATCAGAGGAGCATTCATAGCATTTCTCTCTATTTCAAAATATCACCAATGTTGTGGAAGCCGGTATGGGTTGTGACGACAATGACCGTGTCGCCCGCCTGGATGTGATCCTGCCCTCGGGGGATGATGATCTTGCCGCTGCGATTGATGCAGGCGATCAGCAGGTGATCCTTCAGGGAAAGGCGTGCCAGGGGAACTCCGATGACGGGTGCGTCCTTCTCCACGCAAAATTCTGCCGCCTCGACACGGTCATCAAACAGATGATAGAGGGTCTCGATGTTGCTGCCGATGGAGTTCTGCAGAGCGCGCACATAGGCGATGATGGCTTCGGCGGTGATGAAGCGGGGATAGATCACGCTGCCCAGGTCAAGCTGGGCGATCACATCCCGGAAGGAGACCCGGTTGAGCTTGGTGATAACCTTGCAGTTGGATACCCGACGGGCGTAGAGGGTCATAAGGATATTTTCCTCGTCAAGTCCTGTGAGAGGGACGAAGGATTCCACTTTATCGAGGCCCTCCTCCATAAGAAGCTGCTCATCGGTGCCGTCCCCATGGATGATAGTGGCCTTGGGCAGCAGGGCGCTGAGCTCGTTGCAGCGCTGATGGTTCAGCTCAATGATCTTGACGTTGATGCCCATGTATAGTAGCTGCCGGGCGAGATAGTATGATGAGCGGCCGCCGCCGATGATCATCGTGCTGCCTACCTGGTGGGTTGGAACACCGATGCTGTCAAAGAAGCTGCGAGCGTCCCGTGCCGAAACCAATACGGAGACGAGGTCATTTTCCATAAGAACAAATTTACCGTCTGGAATGGACAGCTCGTGCCCCCGCTCCACAGCGCAGAAAAGTGCATCACACTTGAGGTTGGAGGCAGCATCGGCCACTGTCTTTTTATGTAGAGGATTCCCTATGGGAATTTTAAATTTGATCAGCTCCGCACCCCCCTTGGCAAAGGAGTTGATGTCTAAGGCTGTCGGCAGGCGAAGAATCCTTGCCATTTCCGTAGCGGCTTCCAGCTCTGGGTTGATGATCCGGCTCAAGCCCAACTGCGCCCGGAGATAGCCTAATTCTTCAGAATAGTCGGGATTGCGGACTCTGGCGATGGTGGCGCAGTTGCCCACCTTTTTGGCGACGGTGCAGCACAGAAGATTCAGCTCGTCTGATCCGGTAACGGCAATCAAGAGATCGGCCTGTTCTACCCCGGCCTCCTGCAGGACGCTATAGCTTGCGCCATTGCCAGCCAAGCCCATCACGTCATAGGTGTTGGAGAGCAGCCCGACGATGGCTGCATTCAAATCGATGATCATAAGATCGTGGCCCTCGCGGCTGAGCTGCTCGATCAGGGTCGTGCCGACCTTGCCGCAGCCAACCACAATGATTTTGAGCCCCACAGGTTGGGGCTTTCGGATTTTCAGCATGGAAAATTCCTCCTTTTTGCAAAAAATAAGCGGAAATTCCAGTCCGTATTTTTTAATTATTTCAACGATTCATCGGGGCATTCTTTTTTACAATGCCCTCATCTTACTGCCTTTGTGTAGATTTGTCAATGTATTCGGCGATTTTTCTTTGGCTTGCCCGCTCAGCGATGAGCTGTGCCGCGATGCTGATGGCAATTTCCTCCGGGAATACTGGATCGTCCCGTGCGATGAGCCGGGGGAGCACCTGGGCGCTTGTGATGCGCTCGGGTTCCTGGTCGTGGGAGTAGAGCCGGAAGAACCGTACCGCGTCCTCCAAAGAACGAAGTGGCTGTCCCAGCTCCAAGATGCGGCGTTCTGCCAGATAGGGAATATCCCAGCGAGAGAGAAGACTGCAAATCTGATGGAAGCTTTGGCAGCCATTTTCCTATTGTGTGCCTCCTATAGCGCCAACAGGTGTGCGCTTCTGGCGAGGATTTCCGGTGTAGCCAGAGAATTTTCCAGTGTGACACAGCCGGAGCCGCCCTCACGCAGAAGATCTGCTTCCGCCAGACGCCGCCGGGTCTGGGCAGCGGTTCCTTCGCTACCGTCAAAGATGGGAATATGATCCCCAACAATGCGGGAAATGGTAGGGCGCAGGAAAGGAAAGTGGGTGCAGCCCAGCACGATTGCCCGGGTATCGGAGGTCAGGCAGGGCACGAGAATTTCTCGAAGATATGCCTCCGGTTCTGGCGCATCCAATTGACCGCGCTCTACGAAGGATACGAGCCTTGGACACGGTAGCCGCACGATGTCATGGGTAGCACTGTAGTGCTCCATCAATTGGGCAAATTTCTCCTCCCGCAGCGTGACCTCTGTGGCCATGACGATGATGCGACCTTCCGGCACCTGTTCGGCAGCCAGCTTCAATGCCGGCTCGATGCCGACGATGATGGTATCCGGATACATACTTCGAAGCGAATCAATGGCGGCGCTGGTCGCAGTATTGCAGGCGATGACAACGGCTTTAAGCCCCCTTGGCATGAGGGCTTCAATGCAGCCGAGGGTCAACGAACGCACCTGTTCGGTTGTGCGGGTGCCGTAGGGGGCATGGGCGGAGTCGCCATAATAGAGGAACCGCTCTCCGGGCATTTGTCGCACCAGCTCCTTGAGGACGCTGATGCCGCCCAGACCGGAATCAAATACCGCAATTTGATCCTCCGAATGTGCCATATTGCCACCCTCCTTCTTTTTTATCAGTATACCATGTGCCTGTAAGAAATGCAAACACAGTTATACCACCCTTTTTCATTTGACCTTTTTTCTAAAATCTGTTATGATGATAAAAATGCGCAAGAAATGGGAGGCATCTATGCAAAGGATTGGATTTGACAACGAGAAGTACCTGGCATTGCAGACCAGGCGGATTCAGGAGCGGGTGGATTATTTCGGTGGGAAGCTGTACCTGGAATTCGGTGGGAAGCTATTCGATGATTTTCACGCTTCTCGGGTATTGCCTGGCTTTCTGCCAGACAGCAAGATGCGGATGCTGATGCAGCTTAAAGAGCAGGCGGAAATCGTTATTGCGATCAACGCCAACGATATTCAGAAAAATAAGCGGCGGGGCGATCTGGGCATTACCTATGACCTGGACGTGATGCGTTTGATCGACGCCTTTCGGGAGTATGGTCTCTATGTGGGCAGCGTGGTACTGACCCGATATGCCGGGCAGAGCTCAGCGGTGGCCTTTGAACGTCGGCTCAAGAGCCTGGGAATTCGAACCTATCGGCACTATTCTATCCAGGATTATCCTTCCAATATTCCGCTGGTGGTATCCGATGACGGCTTTGGAAAAAACGACTATATAGAGACAACCCGCCCGGTAGTGGTGGTGACGGCTCCCGGTCCCGGCAGCGGTAAAATGGCTACCTGCTTGAGCCAGCTCTATCATGAGCACAAGCGAGGTGTGTCAGCGGGTTACGCAAAATATGAGACCTTCCCCATCTGGAATCTTCCGCTGAAGCACCCGGTCAACCTGGCCTATGAGGCGGCGACAGTGGACCTTGCCGACGTAAATATGATTGATCCCTTCCATCTGGAGGCTTATGGCGAGACTACGGTTAACTATAACCGGGACATTGAAATTTTCCCGGTGCTGGAGGCCATGTTCATCCAGATGCGAGGACAATGCCCCTACAAGAGTCCGACAGATATGGGCGTAAACATGGCGGGCTTTGCGGTGGTGGACGACGAGGTATGCCGGGAGGCTTCCCGACAGGAAATTATTCGCCGCTTCTATGCCACGGCCTGCAGCGTCAAGCAAGGGGAAATGGATCCCTTCGCGGTGCAGAAGCTGGAAATGCTCATGCGCTCGGCCGGGATCGAGACCTCCATGCGCCGAACGGTGCCCGCAGCCCTGACCACGGCAGAGGTCACCGGTGGCCCGGCGGCGGCCATTGAGCTGTCAAATGGCGACATTGTGACGGGGCATACGTCGGATCTTTTGGGCCCCCTGTCTGCAGCCCTCCTCAGTGCGCTCAAGCAGTTGGCTGGCATCGACCATGCCATCAAGCTCCTGTCTCCCACGGTGCTGACCCCGATCCAGCAGCTCAAGGTGCGCCATCTCGGCAGCAAGAACCCGAGGCTCCACACCGATGAGGTGCTGCTGGCTCTGTCCATCTGTGCGGTGACCAACCCGGTGGTGGCCCTGGCCCTGGAGCAGCTCGACCAGCTCAAGGGTTGTCAGATTCATTCCTCTGTGATTACCTCTACCGTGGACGACGCGGTGTTTAAGAGCTTGGGCGCCAATCTGACCTGTGAGCCGATGTACCAAAATCAGCGGCTTTATCACAAATAGTACAAAAGCCTGTGCCGAATCCGTTTGGCACAGGCTTTTCAGCGTGTCAAAAAAGTGTTTTTGACACGCTGGTGCGGTTTTCAAAACTTATGATAAAGTTTTGAAAACCTATGCCTTTTGAACGCGAAAGACAACCCTGACGGTTTTCTTTCAC
>JAZLFG010000090.1:0-2403 GCA_045615685.1 Faecousia sp. | reverse complement strand
GAGCGATCCGAAAGACCCAGCATGGCATAAAAGCCATTGAGAATCTTGCGGTTGTTGATGCGAATCTGGAATCTACGCAGGCCAAGGCTCTGGAAGGTGCGGTAGATGATGGAGGGAATCTCCGCTTCATTGATGATGGAGAGCTTCCCGTCGCCAATGATGTCGATATCCGCCTGATAGAACTCCCGGAAGCGGCCTCTCTGGGCCCGCTCTCCGCGGTAGACCTTGCCGATCTGGTAGCGGCGGAAGGGGAAGGCCAGCTCACCTGCATGGATGGCCACATACTTTGCCAGCGGCACCGTCAGGTCGAAGCGAAGGGCCAGATCATTGTCGCCCTTCTGGAAGCGGTAAATCTGCTTTTCGGTTTCTCCGCCGCCCTTGGCCAGCAGGACCTCCGCCGACTCAATGGCAGGGGTGTCCAGAGGGGTGAACCCATAGAGAGAATAGGTGCGGCGCAGAATTTCCATAATGCGCTCCATCTGCATCTGGGGGGCCGGGAGCAGCTCCATAAAGCCGGAGAGGGTGCGGGGTTTCATTTTTTCCATATCGCATCATTCCTTTCGGATAATTTCAGAGGGCAGGCTTGTGTCAAAAAAAGACTCTCCTCCCAGGAATACATGGGACGAGAGTATGGTCTACTTCGTGGTGCCACCCAATTTCAGCCCGAATGGGCTCTTTTGGCCTGCTGCGGGCAGGCGCCGGCGATTTCGGCATAGCCTTATACGCACGCTCGGCAGACGTCCTTCGCGCACAGCCGCGCCGGAAGCTCACAGCCGAGGCTTCCTTCTCTGGTGGCGGGCAAATGCGCTACTGCTTCTGCGTCATTGCGTCAAGATTCAGTTGTTGCGCTCTAGCGGGCAGGCTTCACCGTGCGGCGGGGACGGATCATCTCGCGCCAATCAAGGTCGCCCCGCTGCAGGCCCATGATGAGCATTTCGGCGGAGGCCAGATTGGTGCCGCAGGGGACATTGTGCTTGTCGCAGTGGCGCAGGGTCTCGATGATCTGCTGATCCTCCCAGGGATCCCGATTGTCGGGGTCGGAGAACATCAGCACCAGATCAATTTCGTTATAGGCAATGCGGGCGTCAATTTGCTGATGTCCGCCATTTTTGTGGGAAAGAAACAGGCTGATTGGCAGTCCGGTGGCATCGGCGACCAGACGACCGGTGGCGGCAGTGGCATAGAGATTGTGCTTGGCGAGAATGCTCCTATAGGCGGTACAAAACTGAACGAGCAGTTCTTTCTTCTTATCCTGGGCGGTCAGCGCAATATTCATGACATCCACTCCGTTTCGTGATAGATTTGGCTTTCTTCATGCAGAGAAAGGGGCTCGAATTCCCTCTCTCAAAATTTGGTGCTCTGGTTTATTATAGCCCTATTTCCCTGCAATTTCAACAGGTAAAACGGAAAACTTTTCCGTCTTGTTCAAATCCGCCGTGCAATCGCCCGGGCGGCCAGCACGCCGGAGGCTCCGGCCTGGGCCAGGCCACGGGTAACCCCCGCGCCGTCACCAATGGCAAAGAGGCCCGGACTCTGGGTCTCCAGCTCAGGCGTAAGCTGAATGCGGGCGGAATAGAACTTGACCTCCACCCCGTAGAGGAGGGTGTCGTAGTTGGCGGTGCCCGGGGCAATTTTGTCCAGGGCGTAGATCATCTCAATGATGTTGTCCATGTGGCGCTTGGGGAGCACCAGGCTCAGGTCGCCGGGGGTGGCATCGAGCGTGGGGCGGGTAAAGGAATGCCCGAGGCGGTGCTCATTGGTGCGTACCCCCTTGATGAGGTCGCCAAAGCGCTGCACCAAAACGCCCCCACCCAGCATATTGGACAGGGCCGCAATGTGCTTGCCGTACTGATACGGCTGATCGAAGGGCTTGGTAAAGCGGTTGGACACCAGGAGGGCAAAGTTCGTATTCTTGCTGCGCAGGGCAGGGTCGGCATAGCTATGGCCGTTGACGGTGATGAGGCCGTCCACATTCTCTGAAACCACATGGCCGTAGGGGTTCATGCAGAAGGTGCGCACTGTGTCGCCGTACTGCTTTGTGTGGTAGACCAGCTTGGATTCGTACACCACGTCTGTGATGTGCGCAAAGACCTTGGCGGGCAGCTCCACCCGGACGCCCAAATCCACCTGGTTGTTGGTCAAAGCCAGCCCCAGCTCCCGGCAGCGCTCGGCAAACCATTCCGCCCCACAGCGGCCCGGGGCAGCCACACAGAAGCGGCAGTCCACCTCGCCATCATCCAGGCACAGGCGGTAACCTTCATCGGTGGCCGCGATGGCGCGTACCGGCGTATGGAAGCGGAATTCACATTGGGTGGAGAGCGCCTCATAGATATTGGTCAGAATCTTTCGGTTGCGCTCGGTGCCCAGGTGCTTACACCGCGCCTGAAGCAGATGAAGGTCGTG
>JAZLFG010000089.1:0-8399 GCA_045615685.1 Faecousia sp. | reverse complement strand
CCATCTGTGCCTCGGAGCAGAGCGTAATCGTGGAAAAATGCTGCGCGGAAAAGCTCCGGCAGGCCCTGAGAAGTCATGGTGCTTACCTCATGAACAGCACCGAAGCCGGGAAGGTGGCAAACGTGCTCCTGCGGCCAAACGGCAGCATCAACCCGGCCGTGGTGGGAAAAACGGCAGCAGAAATTGCCCAAATGGCAGGCTTTCCCGTCCCAGCGCAGACCACGGTGCTGGTGGCAAAGGCCCATGAGGCCGGGCCGACCCGCCCCTATTCCCGGGAGAAGCTCTGCCCGGTACTGGCCCTCTTTGAAGGTGACAATGAGGATGCGGTTCTGGACAAGGTCTGTGAGGTGCTTGCCGTGGAGGGCAGTGGCCACACCTTTGCCATCCATGCCGAGGATCAGGCGGTCATCGAAAAATTCGCCCTGCGCGTGCCGGTGTCCCGCTTCCTCGTCAACACACCGGCGGCCCTTGGCGGCATCGGCGCCACCACCAACCTCTTCCCCGCCCTGACCTTGGGCTGCGGCGCACTGGGCGGAAGCTCCTCGTCCAACAATATCGGCCCCATCGACCTCATTAATATTCGCCGGGTCGCCTGGGGCGTGCGGGATATGCCGGGGCACCCTGGGCAAACTAGCTCTGTCGTAGCGGCAGACGAGGCGCTGATCCATCGTCTAACCGCACAAATTATGGAAAAAATCGGAAAAATGTAAGGAGAGATCGCTATGGCAAATACGAATGCACTGGGAATGATTGAAACAAAGGGCCTTGTGGGCGCAATTGAGGCGGCAGACGCCATGGTCAAATCCGCCAACGTTCAGCTTGTGGGCAAGGAGCAGGTAGGCGGCGGCCTTGTAACCGTGATGGTGCGGGGTGACGTAGGCGCGGTCAAATCCGCCACCGACGCCGGAGCGGCAGCAGCGGAAAAGGTGGGCGAGCTGATCTCTGTGCACGTAATCCCTCGCCCCCACGCAGAGGTAGACGCAATTTTGCCCCATGACAGCCTTCGTGCGGAGGGATAAGGGTGCTCTATACCGAACAGGCGGTGCGGGATAACATCCGCCACTTAAACGGCAAGCGGATCTTTTGTCTTGGCCCCGAGGATCGACTGACGCCCGCCGCCCGAAGCTTTCTGCGCCTGGAGCGAATTGAGCTGCGGGAGACCTCCGAAGCCGGGCAGTTGAAAGCCAATCCCGACAAGCCCGAACACATGACCCATCTGAACGCCGAAACCCTGGTGGGCAAGGATCATCCCCGCATTGCACTGAGGGGAATGGTTGATGCACTGGAGGCAGAGCTGCTTTTGTGCCGAAAGGACGCGGATCCCGCTCTATTCTCGGCACTCGATGAGATTTTGGCCGCCGTGCGCCATGCCATGCGCTGTGAGGTACTGGGAGAGCCCATGGGTGAGCTGCATCTGTGCGGCATGAGCGCCGGAGAGCTGCGGGTACGCAGCCACCATCCCGAAAAATATTACGGTCAGCCGCATTTCATGCCCCAGCCGGACGATGACCGGCTGCTCCTCCAGCTCAACCGGCTGCGCACCCTTGTGCGGCAGTGCGAGCTGGCTGCCTACCGCGCCTTTCTGAAAGATGACGGCGTACCCGAGCGGGAGGATCTGATTCTCTTCTGGAACCGGCTTTCCAGCCTCCTGTGGATCCTCATCATCCAGCGGAAAAAGGAGGCAAAAAAATGAATCTGACAGAACAACTCACACAGGAAGTGCTTGGCCGCATTTTTGTGGAGGTAGAGGCCTCGGCCCGACACGTGCATCTGACAAAGCAGGACGCACAAACCCTTTTTGGCCACGAGCTGACGCCGGTGCGCCCCCTCTCCCAGCCGGGACAATACCTATGCCGGGAACGGGTCTGGCTGCGGGGGCCAAAGGGGGAATTCCCCCGGGTCGCGGTGCTCGGGCCGGAGCGTAAGGAGTCCCAGGTGGAGCTGTCCATCACGGACTGCTTCACGCTGGGCATCCAAGCGCCGGTGCGACTGAGCGGCGAGACCCAGCACACCCCCGGCATCTGCATCGGAACCGACCGAGCCCAGCTCACCCTGCCCAAGGGCGTCATTGTGGCGCAGCGCCACATCCATATGCCGCCGGAGGAGGCTAGCCGCCGTGGTCTCCGGGACGGGCAGATGGTAAAGCTACGCTGCCTGACCCAGCGCCCAGTGATCTTCGATCAGGTCAGCGTCCGGGTGCATCCCGATTTTGCCCCCTATGCCCACATTGATCTGGACGAGGCCAACGCTTGCGGTCTTCGCAGCGGCGACCTGGCGCTGATCCTTCCCTGACCATGCCGGACGCGCTGCTGCTGGGAGAAGCGCCACCCATTCCTCTGGGTTTTTCCTATGTGACGCAGATGCCCTATGACGCAGTGGTGCTTGGCAGTGCCCGCATGAGCCAGCTTTTGCGGCTCGATTTTCCGGAGCTATTAGAGGCGCTGCTGCGTGGCGTGCCGGTCTACGGCTGGCTGCTCGGGCTGGAGCATCGGCAGCTTGGCGCGGAATACTGTCCAGCCCTCTATGCCAAATGTCTCGCCCAGGAACGGGAGCTGGCCGAATGGGGCGTCATTTTCCTGCGCGACCGGCCAAAGCCGCCGCTCATCACGGCTTTGCAGGCGCAGCGCCTCCTGTCTGAAGGGAGAACGCCCCCGTCCACCGCACGGATCACACCGCTGGCGCGGGATATTCTGGGAGGATCGCTATGAAAACCGGAATCGTCACCGGCTCCGTCTGGGCCACAAAAAAAGCGCCCGCCCTTACCGGCCAGAGCTTTCTAACAGTGCACTGCGAAAATGACACCATCGTAGCCGCCGACCTGGTGGGCGCAGGCGCCGGTGACTGGGTGCTTCTGTGCTTCGGCTCCTCGGCCAGAATCGCAGCGGAGAGCGTACCGGTGGACGCCGCGATTGTGGGAATTTTGGATCAGGAGGAAATCACATGAGCGTTAATGAAATCATCGTCTACCTCATGCTGCTCTTTATGGCACTGGGCGCTCTTGACCGGATCATCGGCAACCGCTTCGGTCTCGGCGCGGAATTTGAAAACGGCATTATGGCCATGGGCTCCCTGGCCCTGGCCATGATCGGGATCATCGCCCTGTCGCCGGTGCTGGCAAGACTGCTTCGCCCGGTGCTGGTGCCGGTATTCCGGCTGTTCCGCGCCGATCCCGCCATGTTTGCGGGCACCATTCTGGCCTGTGACATGGGCGGCGCTACCCTTGCCCTGGAGCTGGCCGATACACCGCAGGCGGGACTCTTCGGCGGCATCCTGGTGGGCAGTATGCTGGGCCCTACCATCGTTTTCAACATTCCGGTCGCCCTCGGTATCATCCGGAAGGAGGACCAGAAGGCGCTGGCGAGGGGCATTTTGTTCGGCATTCTGACGATACCGGTCGGCTGCTTCGTGGGCGGACTTGTGGCAGGCTTTGGCGTTGGGATGCTGCTGCGCAACCTGATCCCAATCATTTTGATCGCCCTCCTGATTGCTCTGGGGCTTTGGCGGGCGGAGAATGCCATGATTCGGGGCTTTACCGTGTTCGGCAAGGTGATCATCGCCCTCATCACCGTGGGACTGGCCGCCGGAATCATCGAGCGCTTGACCGGCCTCACCATCATTCCCGGTATGGCCCCTCTGGAGGACGGATTTTCCACCGTCGGTGGCATTGCCATCGTGCTGGCGGGCGCGTTCCCCTTGGTATTTGTGATTACAAAGCTCTTCAAAAAGCCCCTGACAAAGCTCGGCGGGCTGCTCGGCATGAACGATGTGGCCGCCGCGGGACTGGTCGCCTCTCTTGCCAATTCCATTCCCATGTTCGGAATGCTCAAGGATATGGACGAGCGCGGAAAGCTCCTGAATGTGGCCTTTGCCGTATCCGCCTCCTTCGTCTTTGGCGACCATCTGGGCTTCGCCGCAGGCTTTGCCCCGGACATGCTCACCGCTATGATTGTGGGAAAGCTTGTGGGCGGCATCAGTGCCGTGGCCGTGGCCATGCTGGCCACAAGGCGGAGCGCTTAAAAAATCAGGTAGAACGTCACGCAACGAATGGGTGACCTTCTACCTGATTTCTTCATCCGGCAAATATGCGATGATGTCGTCCAGCGCACAGTTTAGTATTCTGCAAAGCGCGTCCAGCGTGTTTGTAGAAACGGATTGATTTGCTTTTAATCTGCGGATCGTGGAGCTGCTGATTTCGCCTTTGACCTGTAGCGTGTAGGTGGTCGCATTTCGGCGCTTCATCGTTTCCCACAACGGGGCATAGGAGATCATCCGTCCCACCTCCTTTTTCGCTTGCTTTTATCACTATTATTGCCTATCATAAAGCATAAGTGTAATAGGCAATATTGCCTATGCGGCTTTACAATGGAAATACTGCGGACGAGAAAACCTGCTGTATGTCTTGTCATCCGGAAAAAACCATGGTATAATTCTCCAAAACACATAGGATTCAGAGGTTTACATGATGCAGCTTGGCCCACTCAAAATTCCACCCGGCGTTGCGCTGGCTCCCATGGCAGGGGTGACGGACTATGCCTTCCGCACCATCTGCGCCGAGCTCGGCGCGGCCATCACCATCACCGAGATGGTGTCCTCCCGGGCGCTGGTCTATCAGGACAAGAAGAGCATTGGTCTGCTGCGAAAGAACCCGGGCAGCGTCTCCGGGGTGCAAATTTTTGGCAACGACCCTCAGATTATGGCAGAAGCCGCCGTGCGGGCGGTAGCGCTCAGCGGCTGCGACTTCATCGACATCAATATGGGCTGCCCCATGCCCAAGATTGCCGGAAATGGCGACGGGGCCGGACTGATGCGCACGCCCGAGCTGGCAGGTAAAATCGTCCGGGCTGTGCATGACGCCGTTTCCGTGCCCGTCACAGTGAAGATGCGAAAGGGCTGGGACAAGGGAAGCGTCAACTGCGTCGCTCTTTCCAAGCTCGCACAGGACAATGGCGCGGCAGCCGTCACCATTCACGGCAGGACGAAGACCATGCTCTACGCCGGTGTGGCCGACTGGGACATCATCCGGGAGGTCAAGGATGCGCTCACCATTCCTGTCATTGCCAACGGCGATGTTCTCACGCCGGAGGACGCCCCCCGCTGCCTTATAAGAAGCGGGGCAGATATGGTAATGCTCGGCCGTGGAGTCTTTGGCGATCCCTGGCTGGTGGCGGAGGCAAGCTGTGCCCTCCAGGGGCTTCCCATCCCGGAGCGGCCACCGCTTCCCCAGCGGGTAGATGTTGCCTTGCGGCAATTCGAGCTGGCAAAGGAGGACAAGGGCGAGCACATTGCCTGCCTGGAAGCGCGAAAGCATTTCGCCTGGTACCTTCGCGGTGTAGCCTATGCCGCCTACTATAAAGAAAAAATTTCCCACATCAGCACAATGGAGGATATCTACGCCATTGCCGCCGGGATCAAGCGGGATTTGAGGTGACGAATTGGACGAAAAGCTTTTGATACAGCAGGCCGCCGCCGGAGATACGGCCGCCTTTGAGACGCTTGTGCTCCGCTACCAGCGTCAGGTCTATAATCTTGCTCTTCGCATGGTGGGCAACGATGCCGATGCCCAGGATCTTTCCCAGGAAGCCTTTGTGCGGGCTTGGCGCGCCCTGGACTCGTTCCAATTCTCTTCTCAGTTCTCCACCTGGCTCTATCGGCTGACCTCCAACATCTGCATCGACTTCCTCCGGGCCCAGAAGCGCCGGAAGGCTGTCTCTCTGACAGTCCTCCAGGACGAGGAGGATCAGCAGTGGGATATGCCCGATGGCCAGCCGCTGCCGGAATCCCAGCTCATCGCCCGGGAGGAACAGCAGGCCATCGCCAAGGCCATGGCGGCTTTGGATCCGGAATACCGGCAGGTGCTGACCCTTCGCATCGTCAACGATTGCAGCTATCAGCAGATTGGCGCAATTTTGGGGATTCGAGAGGGCACCGTCAAATCCAGACTGTCCCGAGCACGTGAGCAGCTTCGAAAAAAGCTGGCCCAAAGTGGGAACTTTTTCGGCTCAGCTCCGTCTAACCCAAAGAAAGGAGGGCGGTCTGATGTGCAGTGAAGAAATACAGTGCTTGCTCAGCGGTCACTTGGATGGCTGCAACACCCCAGAGCAGGAAGCCACCTTGCAAGCGCATTTGGTGCAGTGCCCCCAATGCCGCCAAACGCTGGAGGAATACCGAAAAATGGACGCGGCTCTTGCCGGTATGGCGAAGGAACCGCCCGCATCCTTGTCCGGCTCCGTGCTTCAGGCAATCTCTCAGGAGATTCCTCAACCCAAAAAGCCCCGTAAGCTTCCCTTCCGCTATGCCTCTGCCATTGCGGCTGTTGTTGCCATCGCCCTGCTAGCTGTAAGCTACAGCGGCATTGCGCTTCCCAATACGGGCGCCACCTCTATCTTTACCTACTCCAAAGATGTACCCGCTGCAGAAGCAGAGGAAGCACCCGCATCAGAGCCTGCGTCTGCTGCCGAAATTACAGCAAGCAGTGTGGCCAGCTCATCTGCTTCCCTCCACGCCAACGTGGACTGCGCCGCCCTGGCAAAAGCAGAAAACTGCACCGTGGGCGTCCTCTATACGCAGGAGGATACCCTGCCGGAGCTTTCTGATGCCGTCTCTTTGCCCCTGTCCGGCGGGGTGCGCTACACCATCACCCAGAAGCAATTGGAGGAATTGCAGAAAAACTATGAGCTTCTCCTCTATTCTCCGGAAAGCGGCCCTTTGTCATCAGATGCCCGGGCCTATCTGATTGTCGTCACCCAATAAAATACAATGCCATCGGAACACCCTCTGCCAAGAGGATGCCCGGTGGCAATTTTTTATGAATTCTAAAGGCGACTGACGAAATCCGAAAGAGCCTCAGAAATCTTAATCCCCTGGGGGCAGACCGCTTCACAGCTTCGGCAGCCCACGCACTGGGATGGCTGCTTTTCCTGCGGCATCGCAGATAGCGCCATAGGGGCCATGAACCCACCGCCAGTAAATACGTGCTCATTGTAGAGCGCCAGAAGCCTTGGAATATCCAGTCCCTGCGGGCAGTAAGCCGTACAGTAACGGCAGCTCGTGCAGGGCAGGGCCGTCTGACGGGTCATATCCTGTGCAAGTGCCAAAAGGCCGGACATTTCGTTCTCATTCAGAGGGGTTTTCGTCTCAAAGGTCGCAATATTTTGCTGAAGCTGCTCCATATTGGACATGCCGGACAGGGTCACGCAGACGTCCGGCAGACTCTGAATAAACCGGAAGGCCCAGCCGGGAATCGTTTCCTCCGGGCGAAGCATATAAAGCCTCTGCGCATCCGTCTCGGCAAGCTTTGCCAGCTTTCCACCCCGAAGCGGCTCCATCACCCAGACAGGAAGGCCCCAGCTTTTGCATAGATCCAGCTTTTCCTTGGCACTTTGGAATGTCCAGTCGAACCAGTTCATCTGTAGCTGGCAGAACTCCATGGCCTCCCCATAGGCGTCCAGGAACCGGCGCATCACATCTAAGCTCCCGTGTGCCGAGAAGCCAAGGTGTCGGATGCGGCCGTTCTTCTTCTGGGCCAAGAGATACTCGTAGGTGCCGTATTGGCGATCGAGATAGGCGTCGATGTTCATTTCACACACATTGTGGAAAAGATAGAAGTCAAAATAGTCGGTCTGGCACTTCCTGAGCTGCTCTTCGAAAATTTCTTCAACCTTTCCCATGTTAGAGAGGTCGTAGCCCGGAAATTTATCCGCCAGATAATACTGCGCCCGGGGATATTGGGACAATGCGCGCCCTGCCACAAGCTCAGAGTTGCCACCGTGGTAGCCCCAGGCAGTATCATAGTAATTCACGCCGTGGGCCATGGCATAGTCCACCATCTGCACCGCAATTGTCTCATCGATGCGATTCTCGTCCCCGTCGATCACAGGCAGACGCATCATGCCAAGGCCAAGGGCAGAAAGAGAACATCCCTGAAAGTTTTGATATATCATAGCAGCCTCCTGTCAAAAGCAGTTGTTTATATTTCGCAGTGGGCGCGTTGCAGAAAAACCTGCAACGCGCCCGGGTTTTCCCCCGGCTATGCCGGGGGAAAGTTTTTATTGTGGATAATTTTCGAATTAGGCGTTTTCCAGATAGCGCATGATGATGGTGGCAATCTGGGCGCGGGTAGCGCTGTTGCGCGGGGACAGGCTCGTCACATCGCCGGAGCGGATGCCGTCGATGAGGCCTTCGCTGGTGGCCCAGATCATGGCGTCTACCGCATAGTCGCTCACGGAAGCTGCATCCGGGAACTGCTCCAGGTTGCCTTTTGCTTCGGGCTTGTCTGCGTAGCGGTACAGGATCGTCGCAATCTGCTCGCGGGTGATCTTGCCGTTCGGGTTGAACTTGTTGTTGCCCACGCCGTTGACGATGTCATTGGCTGCCGCCCACTCGATGGCGTCGGAGTACCA
>JAZLFG010000088.1:0-19548 GCA_045615685.1 Faecousia sp. | reverse complement strand
ATTTTACTTGAATTCGCTCTAGCTTCACTCAAGAATTTTCGTTGGCTATTCTTTTGACATCAAAAGAACAACTTACATTTAATAAATTGTCCAAGGTGCTTGTTCATGTTTCGTTGTTTAATTTACAAGGTACATCCCGCTACGCAGGGAACTCGCGGCGGCCGCGTTGGGTACCGCTAACTTTTTTAGTATATCGCAAAGTTTTTCATTTGTCAAGAACTTTTTTCATTTCTATTCAAATTTCCAGCTTTACAGTCGCGCTCACAGGGCGCTTGGTAAGAATATCACGAAATTCCTGTGTTGTCAACTGTTTTTTTCGCTCTTTTAAAAGAAAATATCAGCGGCAATAGGATCCACAGGATCGCCGTCCCTCCGGCCAGCCAAAGCGCCGGAAGCTTCAGCCACGACAGGGCCATCGCCCCCAGCACGAGGAACGCCGTAACGCCGTCGCACGCTTTTGGAGGGAGCAGTTGTCTTGTCCCGTGGAGCGCCAAAGCGCAGGCGCTGCAAAGTCCCAGGGTCAGGCAGGCTGCCACCAGCGCCTCAAACCGCTCCATCACGCCAAATAGGCTGATGCTCCGGCTCAAGGTATAAAACGCACTCTCCTGCTGCGCCGCCAGCAAAGGGGACAGGCAGCCGTCCACCAGAAGAGATAAAATCGCCGGAGCCAGAAAACCGATGCCTGACCAGAGCAGGCCGGGCTTTGCCTCCGGGCAGGACGATCGCAGAAGCATTCCACCACAGCCCACTGCCAAGGCAATTCCTGCCTCCTGCCAGCGAAATTCCGGCGTTGGCCAGCGAAAATCTCCAAACGCGAAAATCGCGACAACCGCCACTGCGCTCAGCACAAAAAAGCCCACAATGACACAGCAGGCCAATACCCCATCCCTGGCATATCTGGCCAGCAGCCAGCTCAGTGCCAGCACCACCGCCGGAACATAGACCGGATTCCCCGCGTCCGGGAACAGGGCTGCTGCCCCTTTTGCGGCAACGGCCAATATCGCCGTAATCCACAGCACCTGCACCATCCGTACCAGAGCAGGCGGCAACTGCCCAGGGCGACCTCTTACTATATTAAATAGCAAAAATGCGCCCACGCCACCTGCCAATGCCGACAGCCAGTCAAGCCTGCCACACAGCACCACACCCGCCGTCACGCCGAAGCTCAAAAGCCACATTCCGCAGCTTCTATCAAGCGCCTTCTGGTTCAATGATATGATACCTCCCTTCGCCGCCCACTAAGCTGGGCAGCGGATACTCTTCCCCCGCCAGGTAGGCCGCCTGGGCACGGCTTACCGTGGTCTCAACCCCGTGACGGCTCAGATAGTCCGCCGCATCCCGGGGATCTATGGGCTCTACAGAGCGATACAGCTCCGTGCCGGGTCGCAGCTCCTCCAGGAAAAGCAGGGGCTTTAGGAACTCCGCCGCCCCATCATCCGCAACCAGAGTGCGGGTCGTAGACAGCACCACCACGCCGGGCGCCGTGCGCTGCAAATCCACAATTGCCCCCACAGGGTCTAAGCCCCGCCCCATAAGGCCGCTCTCCGTTGTCAGGCAGCAGAGTCCGTCCTCCTTCGTCAGGCATAGGGTCTGCACCGGCAGCAGCTCAGACACATCCGTAGCTCGAAAGGGTGAAAGAAAAAATGCGATAAGAATCGCAACCACTGTAACAATCACTGTAGTTTTGCTCATACTTCCCCCTGATTTCGCAGATCTTGGGGCTGTAGGCGGCGATTGCGGAACGGCATATGCTTCAATCGCCGCCGGAGGATACTATTCACTCCCTCCACATAGGCAAAGGGCGCAAGGTAATTCTGCCCAAAGCTCTCCAGCGATGCCAGCCGGATCAGCAAAAGCAAAAATGCCGCCGTCATGCCAAACAGCCCCGCCGCGCTCGCGCACACCGCCAGCACAAACCGCCACAGCCGAATCGCATCGGAAAATTCCCGTCCCGGCATCGTATAGCCGCAGATGCCTGCCGTGGCCACCACGATGAGTGCCGACGGAGAAATCAGCTTTGCCTCCACTGCGGCAGTGCCCACCACCAGGCCGCCAATGATAGAGATGGTCTGCCCAATGGCCTGCGGCAGCGACAGCCCCGCCTCCTGCAAAATTTCAAAGGCCACCAGCAGTCCCAGTACCTCAAACACCGTGGGGAAGGGCACCGACTGCTTGCTCTCAATGATCGCGTTCAAGAGAGGATTGGGAATCATCTCCGGATAGTAGGTTGCCATGGCAATAAAAAGCGCAGGAAGAAACAGGCTGATAAAAAGTGCCAAATATCGGATCACCCGCACAAAGGACGCTGACAGATAATCCGTGCCCCGATCCTCCGGAGTCTTCATCATGTCGCCCAGGCACACCGGGAGAAGATAGCCAAGCGGCAGACCATCCACCAGCACCCCCACCCGACCATCCAGAAGGCCTTGGGCAAATTTATCGGTACGCTCGGTGTACTGGAGCAGGGGAAAGGCCGTGGCACGGGAACCGGTAAGATACTCCTCCACGCTGGCAGGAGAAATCATGCCGTCAATGTCGATCTCCGAAAACCGTGCCTTCACCCGCGCTACCAGGTCGGGATTCGTCAGCCCCGCAATAGAGACCACGGACACGTTCGTCAGGCTGCGCCGGCCGACCACCATCTCATGCAGCCGCAGTGCCGGGGTTCGCAGATGCCGACGAAGCAGGCTTGTATTGGTACGTACCGTCTCCGTAAAGGCGTCCTTTGGCCCCTTGACGGTGTTCTCCACCTCCGGTGGGGAGGGAGAACGTTTCTCCGAGGTCTTATCCTCAAAGGCCAACGCGCCAACTCCGGGAAACAGCACCACGCAGAAGCCATTGACCAGCTTGCTCGCCACCGTGTCCAAATCCTCGCAGGGATCGGCCACAGAATTGTAGACGGATGCATAAAGTGCGCTTTCATAAAGCGCACGCATACTGTCCTTTTTCAGTCCCATCAGGGGCTTGAGGACATAATCCGAAATATCTCCCCCAGAGGTCAGGCCGTCGATGGCATAAATGGTCAGCGAAAAGCCCGACACCCGAATCGGCCTGGCAATAAAATCTCCCGCTCCCTCAAAAAGCTGCCGAATGGCCGCATCCGTGAGCATAGCGTCTGTCATATCACATCACCCAAGCCTACATTTCCCTCAAGCTCAAAAATTATACACGATGGGCCAGCCGTTATGCAAATAAAAAGACGGTTCCCGCCTCCGATAAAGGCGAAAACCGTTGTATGTTTGCAATTAAGAAATAAAAGCTACTGCAAGCCGTGGTTTTGATTTTTACAAATGGTATACCGGCCGGCAATTCCCTCTACCAGATGATAGTATGCGCCAAAAAAGACCTCGTCATCCACAATAATGGCCGTGCTATGCACTTCACTCTCTATCTGCCCCGGTCCTGTATACTGAATAAGATTTCCCGAATATAGGCGCGATTCATTCAAATTCATGTAGAACGCTTCCGGTACAAAGTGATTATAGAAAACCCTTTCACTGGAGGCAGTGAAATCACAATAAACCACATCACTGGTAGCAATTATATCTTCGCTGCAAAAACGAACAGTCTGAAGCTTTGCTCTCATGGATTCTTCCTCCTTCTTTCTAGAAACTGTGCAAATACCGACGCAATAAGATTATATTTCTTTCCAGCGGAAAAGTCAAGAAAAAAAGCATATTTTTATTTTATATTTTCTCGTGCAATGCCCTCGCAGCATCCTCGGCTTGATAGAGCCGATTGACGGTGATGCCGGCACATTCGATCAGGCGCATTACGATCGGCTTGACAATCGCGTTCTTTCGCAGAATAATGCCCAGATGGCGCGAGTGGCGCGGGCACAGGGGCAGAGCGCAGACGCTCTCCTCATAGCCCTTGATGCACAGCTCCGAGAGCATACTCACCCCCAGCCCATGGGCTACCATGGAGATGATCGCGGGATCGCTCACCGAGGTGGTGAGGATATCCGGATGCGCGCCATGCGCATTCAGCACCGCCATAATATCGGTTTCATAGCCGTCGGCCGGCATCAGGAACTGCATTCCTGTATACCGTTCTACAGCGAATTTTCGCATAGGATTCTGCTGGGCAGATTTCGGCAGCAGGGCCAGGAGGGGATCATCGTGAAGGGGATACCAGTCCACATTTTCGTCGCAGGGAGCGCTGGTGAAGGCCATGTCATACCGGCCGCTTTGCACGTTGGCAAAAAGCTGCGCACGGGACGCATCATAGATATTGACCTGCACATTGGGATGCTCCTTTCGGAAATCATCGAGAATTGCAGGCAGCCAATGGCTGGCCATACTGGAGTAGGCGCCGATGGTGATAGATTCGTTGACCTGATCGTTGATAATACGAATTTCCTCATTCAGCCGGTCGGCAGACTGAAGAAACTCCGTCACAAAAGGCATGATCCGTTCCCCCTCAGGGGTAAGACGAATGCCAAAATGGCCTCGCTGCAGAATCTGAAAGCCTACCTCCTGCTCCAACGCATTCATCATATGGGTCAGGCCTGATTGGGTGTAGCCCAGAATGTCCGACGCCTGGGTAAAGCTGCCCTGGGTGACGGAGATAACCATAGCCTGAAATTTTTTCGTGTCCATTACAATATCGCCTTTCCGGAAGATTTGCAGTATTTTTCGCGGCTATATACAATATAATTATATAATATGACTATGCAAAAAGCAACAAGAAATATGCCTGTTTGTAATATAAAATTAAGTTTTTCTCTCTTTCGCTGTTTTTCCGCCGGGGTCTTGGGGGAAACAGGGCCGATCAGCCCGCAAACGAAGAAAAAAGTCGAAGTTTTTCTTACAAAACCCCTTGCAATTGCCAGGAGAGAGTGCTATAATTATCCATGATCTTAGCGTAAGTTTTACCAGAGAGAGGGGTTCTCCCCTCTCTTTTTGATTGAGAAAGGCAGATTTTATGAAAGTAACCGAGCAGGTTCGGAATTTGTCCGAGCCAGTTGTCGCGGCGCAGGGGTGCGAGCTTTGGGATGTGGAATACGTCCGCGAGGGTAGCGGATGGTTCCTGCGCGTATATATCGACAAAGAAGGCGGCGTGGACATCAGCGATTGCGAGGCCATCTCCCGCGCCCTTGATCCCATTCTTGATGAGGCCGATCCCATCCCCGATAGCTACACCTTTGAGGTGTGCTCGGCAGGGCTGGAGCGCACCCTCAAGCGTCCCGGGGATTTTGCTCGATTTATGGGTGCGGATGTACTGGTGCGACTCTATCGCCCCCGGGCAGGCGCCAAAGAGTTCGCCGGAGTGCTCCAGAATTATCAGGACGGAGCCGTCACCATTGCGGTTGGTGATACGCCGATGACCTTTACAAAAGCCGAAGTCGCTCAGGTTCGGCTTCGCGTGGACTTCTGACAGGAGGATAATCATGAACGCTGAAATTTTTGCTGCCCTCAAGCAGCTCGAACGCGAGCGGGGGATTCCCACAGAGTACATGGTGGAAAAAATCACTCAGGCCCTTACCGCCGCATATAAAAAAAACTGCGAAGGCTATAAGGAAAATATTCACGTGGCCCTCGCTGAGGATGGCATCCGGATGTTCGCCCAGAAGGAGGTCGTAGAGGAGGTGCTCTCCCCTATGACGGAGATTTCCCTGGAGGCCGCCCGGGAGCTGGAGCCCACCGCCCAGACAGGGGACCTCATCAATGTGGACATTCAGCCCAAGGGCTTTGGCCGCATCGCCGCCCAGACCGCCAAGCAGGTGATCATCCAGGGCATCCGCGAGGCCGAGCACGGCATGATCTACGACAGCTTCTCCTCCAAGCAGCATGAAATCCTCACCGGCACCGTTCTGCGCATCACCCCCGATAGCGGCGATATGACCGTCCGCATCGGCCAGGGTGGCAACAAGACCGATGCCTACCTCAACGCGAGCGAGCAGGTGCGCGGGGAGCACTACCAGGAGGGCGACCTGATCCGCGTCTACGTGGCGGACGTGCGCCGGGGCAACCGGGGGCCGCAAATCATCGTATCGCGCACCCATCCGGGGCTGGTCAAGCGCCTGTTTGAGATGAATGTCCCGGAGATCGAGCAGGGGCTGGTGGAAATTAAGTCCATCGCCCGGGAGGCCGGCTCGCGCACAAAGCTGGCCGTCTGCGCCACCCAGGAAAACATTGACCCGGTGGGCGCCTGTGTTGGCCCCAGAGGCAGCCGCGTGGGCGCTGTGGTGGACGAACTAAAAGGAGAGAAAATGGATATCGTGGTCTGGTCGGAGGACGCGGAGGCCTTCATTGCCTCGGCCCTGTCCCCTGCGGATGTGACATCTGTCACGGTGCAGCCCGGTGTGAAGGCCTGCCGTGTGATTGTCCCCGACGATCAGCTTTCCCTGGCCATCGGTAAGGAGGGCCAAAATGCCCGCCTGGCCGCCCGCCTCACCGGCTACAAGATTGATATCAAATCCGACTCGCAGGCCCAGGAGGCGGAACAGGTGTCGGAAAAAGAAGAATAAATGAACTGTTTTCCATAAATTTTACCTTCCATCGGGAAGATTTCGAGGCAGCGACCTCCCCTTTGGAGGCACTGCATGGGGAGGGAGCACACCATGGTGAAAAAAATACCGATGCGCCAATGCCTGGGCTGTCGGGAGATGAAGCCCAAGCGGGAGCTGATGCGGGTTGTCCGCTCGCCCCAGGGGGAGATCTCCATCGACCTGCGGGGAAAAGCGCCCGGGCGGGGCGCCTATGTCTGCCGGGAGGCCAAGTGCCTAAATCAGGCGCTGAAGAGCCATGCCCTGGAGCGCAATCTGGATACCTCCATCCCCCAGGAGATTTACGACACGCTGCTGGCGCAGATGGAGGTGCCGGATGGAACATAAGGCACTGAACCTCTTATCCCTCGCCCGTAAGGGTGGCCGCATCGAGGTGGGCGAGGAGCCGGTGGGCGCAGCCGCAAGAGCCGGGAAGGCCCGGCTGATCGTGGTGGCGTCGGACGCGTCTGCCCACACCCTGCGCCGGGTGCAAAGCTTTGTAGCAGGCACCCAGCAGCCCTATGTGCAAATTCCCTTCGACAAGGATCAGCTCGGCCAATCGGTGGGCCGTAGCGCCTGCGCTGTCGCCGCGCTGACCGATGCGGCCCTGGCGCTGGCCTTCGTCCAGGCCCTGGACGCGCCGGACGAACACGGGGTGCTTTTGGAGCAGCTGGAGCAGAAGGTGCGCCGCCTTCGCCAAAGGCAGGCGGAAAGCAAGGCGCATCGAGAGAACATCCGGCACGGAAAGAAGAAATCGTAACGTATGGAGGTGGCTATATGAGTATTGTGAAATATAGAGTCAGAGATGTAGCCGGTGATTTCGGCGTGGAGGCCAAGGAGATCGCTCAGATTGTCGGCATGTATTTTGAAAAGCCCAAGAGCAATATGCAGGTGCTGACGGAGGAACAGCTCAATGTTCTCTTCGACCACATGACCCAGAAGCACCAGATCAGCTCCATCGAGCAGGTCTTTGCCGCCGCCATGGCTCAGAAGAAGGAAGAAAAACCCACGGCTCCGGAAAAGCCCGTTCAAAAACCCGCACAGGCGGAAAAACCGGCGGAAAAGCCGGCGGAAAAGCCGGCACAAAAGCCCGCTCCCGCAAAGCCCGCCCCCCAGGGTGGCGGAAATCGTCCCCAGGGCAGCGAGCACCGCAATCCGCCACCCAAGGCGGCCACCCCCAAGGAAGCCAAGGCGCCGCAGCCGCAGCGCAAGCGGGAGCGCCGTGTCGTGGACACCTCCGCCGTCACCGTAAACGCCGAGCGCTTCGATGACCGGGTGGACGTGCTGGTGACTGAGCGCGAACAGAATTTCACCGGCGGCAAGCAGCGCATCGGTGGCCGGGGCACAAAGAAAAAGCAGCCTCAGAAGAAGGGAAAATATACCGGCGGCAACAAGTCCCGCTCGGAGGAGCAGGAAAAGATGCGCCGCCTCCAGCTTGAGATTGCCAAGAAGACCCCTCTCACTGTCAAAATTCCCGATGAAATCACCGTCGGCGAGCTGGCCTCCCGCATGAAGAAGACCGCTGCCGAAGTGATTAAATGCCTCATGCGCAACGGCGTCATGGCAGGCATCAACCAGAACATCGACTTCGAAACCGCCGAATATGTGGCCACCGAAATGGGCTGCAAGGTGGAACGGGAGATCGTTGTCACGATCGAAGAGCGGCTGTTCGATGACCACGTGGACACCGAGGAAGAGCTTATTTCCCGTCCTCCGGTCGTGGTGGTCATGGGTCACGTGGACCACGGCAAGACCAGCCTGCTCGACGCGGTGCGCAATACCAACGTGGTCTCCGGCGAGGCCGGCGGCATCACCCAGCACATTGGCGCCTATACGGTGGAAATCAATGGCCAGCCCATCACCTTCCTGGACACCCCGGGCCATGCGGCCTTTACCGAAATGCGCGCCCGTGGCGCTCTTTGCACCGACATTGCCATCCTGGTGGTGGCAGCGGATGACGGCATCATGCCCCAGACCATCGAGGCCATCAATCACGCCAAGGCGGCGAAGATTCCCATTATTGTGGCGGTCAACAAGATGGATAAGCCCGGCGCGAATCCCGACCGCATCCTGACCCAGCTCACCGAGCACGACCTGGTTCCCTCCGACTGGGGCGGCGATACCGAGGTCTGCCGCATCTCCGCAAAGACCGGCGAGGGCATCGACGAGCTGCTGGAAATTGTCATTATGACCGCAGAATTGGCCGAGCTCCGCGCCAACCCCAACCGCAGCGCCAAGGGCACCGTCATTGAGGCGCGCCTGGATAAGAGCCGCGGCCCCATTGCCACCCTTCTGGTGCAAAATGGCACCCTCAACCAGGGCGATATCATCATTGCCGGTACCGCCGTGGGCCGTGTCCGCGTGATGACAAACGACAAGGGCCGAACCGTCAAGCAGGCCGGCCCCTCCGTGCCGGTGGAGATCACCGGCCTTGCCGAGGTGCCTGCCCCCGGCGACGAATTCGCTTCCGTCGAGGATGAGCGCATGGCCCGCCAGCTCGTGGAGCAGCGCAAGCAGAAAATCAAGGACGCCGCCGCCAAGCTGACCCAGAAGGTCACGCTGGACAACCTCTTCGCCAAGATGCAGGAGGGCGAGATGAAGGAGCTGAACCTCATCGTCAAGGCCGACGTGCAGGGCTCTGCCGAGGCCGTCAAGGCATCGCTCGAAAAGCTCAACAACGACGAGGTGCGCGTGCGCGTGATCCACGCGGGCGTCGGCGCAATCAACGAGTCGGATATTTTGCTGGCCTCCACCGCCAATGCCATCGTGGTGGGCTTCAACGTCCGCCCCAACGACGCCGCTCAGACGGCCGCCAAGCGCGATCATGTGGATATGCGGATGTACCGCGTCATCTACGACGCCATCGGCGAGATCGAGGCCGCCATGAAGGGAATGCTGGCCCCCAAATTCCGCGAGGCCGTCATCGGCCACGCAGAGGTACGCCAGACCTACCACGTCAGTGCCATCGGCACCATCGCAGGCTGCTATGTCAAAGATGGCCGCATCACCCGCGATGGACAGGTGCGCGTCCTGCGAGACAATATCGTCATCCATGAAGGCAAGATCGGCTCTCTGCAGCGCTTTAAGGATTCCGTCCGCGAGGTGCAGGAAAAATACGAATGCGGCATGAGCATTGACCGCTTCAACGATATCAAAGAGGGCGACATCTTCGAGTGCTTCATCATGGAGGAAATCCCCCGCTGACGGGGTTGTAAATGACACGCATCAGGCGCGGAGCAGCATCGGCGTTCACCGTTCCGCTGCCCGCGCCTTTACTTTACTATCATCAGGAGGTATATCCATGGCATCCAATCGCCTGGGACGCATCAACGAGGAAATTCAGCGCGAGCTTAGTGAGCTTCTGCGCACTGTGAAGGATCCCCGCGTCCAGAAAACCATGATCTCCATCACCCATGTAGAGACTACCCCAGATCTGCATTATGCCAGGATTTTTGTCAGCTTCCTCGACAAGGCCTGTGCAAAGGAGGCTTTGACGGGGCTTAAATCCGCAGGCGGCTACCTTCGCCGGGAGCTTGGCACAAGGCTTCAGCTTCGGCACACCCCGGAGCTGGTCTGGACGGAGGACGACTCCATCACCCACGGTGCACACATTCTCGACCTACTCTCCAAGCTCGATATTCCGGAGGGCGAGCCCAATGACTGAGCAGCAGATGGCCTTGGCTCTGGCAGAGCTTGACCGGGTCATAATCCTGACCCACCGCCGCCCCGACGGGGATACCGTTGGCTCGGCAGCCGCCCTGTGCCTGGGGCTGCGGCAGCTGGGGAAGGAAGCCTTCGTGCTGGAAAATCCCCAACTGACAGAAAAATACCGTCCCTATCTTGCAGGACTGTGCTGCGCAGAGCTTGCGCCGGGATTCAGCCCGGTGGCAGTGGACGTGGCCTCGGAGAACATGCTCCAAAAGGGGCTGCCCGAGCCCTGTCCCGTCCGGTTCGCCATCGACCACCACGGCACCAATTCCGGCTACTGCGCCAATACCTTGGTCCGCGCCGACCGGGCCGCCTGCGGTGAGATCATCTACGAGCTGCTGCTGGCTCTGGGGGTAACAATCACAGTCGAGATTGCCGAGGCGCTGTATGTGGCCGTGTCCACCGACACCGGCTGCTTCCGCTACTCAAATGTCACAGCGCACACCTTTTCGGTGGCAGCCGCGCTGCTGCAAACGGGCCTCGATCCCTATCCGATTCACCAAAAATTGTTTGAAATCAAGCGCTTCGAGCGGCTGCGGTTGGAGGCATATCTGACGCAGACGGTGCAATTTTACGCAGGCGGTCACATCGGTATTTGCGCGATTCCGCTGCAAATCCGGCAAGCGCTACAGCTAACCGAAGACGACGTGGACGATATTTCCGGCTTTGCCCGCCGGATTGAAGGGGTGGAGCTTGCCGCCCTGCTGCGTGAGCTTCCGGAAGGGACGGTCAAGATTTCCGTTCGTTCGGGCAAGCGCTATGACGCGGGCGCGATTTGCGCCAAGCTTGGCGGCGGCGGCCACTTCGGCGCTGCCGGGGCCAGTGTCTGCGGTACCCCGGAGGCGGCGGAGAAGGCTCTATTAAGGGCCATCCTTGAATGCTACCCCGCACTTGCGGAATAGGAGGCACTATGCCCAACGGGATTTTAATCGTAGACAAAAGCGAAGGCTGGACCAGCCAGGACGTGGCCGCGAAGCTGCGGGGCATCTACAGCGAACGCCGGGTGGGTCACGGAGGCACGCTTGACCCCATGGCCACCGGTGTGCTGCCCATCTTCATCGGCAGAGCCACCCGGGCAGCGGAATTCTTCACCGCCGCCGATAAGGAATATATCGCGGGGCTTCGCCTGGGCCTTACCACCGACACCGAGGACATCACCGGTACCCCGCTGGAGGCTTCTCCCGCACACGTCACAAGGGAACAGGTTGTATCTGCCCTTTCCTCCTTGCAGGGAGAACAAATGCAGACGCCCCCCATGTACTCGGCAGTGAAGCTTGGCGGACAAAAGCTCTACACCCTGGCAAGGCAGGGCAAGCAGATCGAGCGCCCCGCCAGGAAAATCACCGTCTATGCCACCGAGCTTTTAGAGGGAGCGGACGCCCATTGGCGCTTTCGCGTGGTCTGCTCCAAGGGCACCTACGTGCGTACCCTCTGCGCAGAATTGGGAAACCGCCTGGGCTGTGGCGGCTGCATGGATTCCCTGCAGCGCACCCGGGCAGGATGCTACACCATCGCGCAGGCGCACACGATCGACCATATTCTCTCCCTCTCCCCGCAGGAGCGGCTTTCGCTATTGCTGCCGGTGGACAGTCTGTTCTCCGCGCATCCCGCCCTGAAGCTGAGCGAGAACCAAACCCGCTGCATCCGCAATGGCGGCCGGTTTTCAAGCACGATTCCCGAGGGGACCTATCGCTTCTATGCCGCCGACGGTACCTTCCTGGCCCTGGGGCGCATTGCGGAGGGCGTTGCCCGGAGCATCAAAAGTTTTTTTGAGGTGAACTGATTTGAAACAGCCAACCGTCGTCGCATTGGGCTTTTTCGACGGCGTCCACCTTGGCCACGCGGCCCTACTGCAAAAGGCCCGCGCCCGAGCGGACGAGCTCGGCCTCCCGGCAACCGCGATCAGCTTCCACACCCCGCCTCAGGCCCTTGTGACCGGGGCAACCATTCCCCTTCTGACCACCTGCGAGGATCGGGCTGCCCTTCTGCGCGCGCAGGGAATGGACGGGGTGGTCTTCCTCCCCTTCGACCGGACGATGATGGCAATGCCTTGGGAAACTTTTTTTCATGAAATTCTGCTTGCGCAGTTGGGGGCGGCCTGGCTCGTCTGCGGCCACGACTACCGCTTCGGCTTCCGGGGCGAGGGCACACCGGCAAAGCTCCAGGTGGCCTGCGCAGGCCATGGCATTGGCTGCGACGTGATTGAAAAAGTGGAGCTGGACGGCAAAACCGTCTCCTCCAGCGCCATCCGGAAGGATCTTGCCAGGGGAGATGTGGCGCAGGCGCGTCATTTTTTAGGGCGCCCCTTCTTTCTCACAGGGGAAGTGGTGCACGGCAGCGGCCTTGGCAGAACCATTGGCACACCCACAGCCAACCTTCACTTAGCCCCGGGCCTTATGCTGCCAAAGGAAGGCGTCTACATTTCCCGCGCCATCACAGCGCAGGGAGCCTTCCCCTCCGTCACCAACATCGGTTGCCGCCCTACCGTAGATGCCGGAGCCATCCGCGTGGAGACCTGGCTGCCGGACTATCAGGGCGACCTGTATGGCCAACATCTTCGGCTGGAGCTTTGGGAATACCTCCGCACGGAGCGAAAATTTGACAATATGTTAGACTTACGTACAGAAATTATAAAGAATGCCGCCCAGACCCGCGCCTATTTTGCGGAGCTTGGCAGCACAGAAAGCGAGGAGCGGATATGAAAAAATCTTTGATCGCCACCGCGATTGTCGGAGGTCTCGGCGGCTTTGCGTTGCGGAAGCTGCAGCTTGCCCATTCCTTTGATGCAATGGGCCTGATTGCCCGGGGCGATGGCATCTCCACGGGCCTGTATGCCCTGTGCGTGCTGGCGGCGCTCGTCGCATGTTTTCTGTGCGCGCATGAGCCGCAGCGGGAGGCACGCTCCGCAGAGGGCCGGAAATCTCAGCGGGGAATCCTTATCCTCATTGCCGCCCTGGGTCTGATCGGCTCATACCTGCCGCTTCCGCTTGGCGCCGGCGCGGTCACGTACATCGTACCGGCACTGGCATTGGCCTCCGCCTGCGCTATGGCGGTGGAGGGCGTGCTGACCCTCCAGGGACAGACCGGCTCCCTGCTGGGCGGCTGCGTGCTGCCAGTGTACCTGGGCGCACTACTCATTAGCGACTACCGTAGCTGGAGCTATGAGCCGGTCGTGGCAAATTTCTGCTTTACGCTTCTGTTTTTGGTGTGCACCATGCTGGCCACCTATCATTTGGCAGCCTTCCGGGTAGGCATCGGCAAGCGCCGCCTGACCCTCTTCTACACCACCTGCGCCCTTGTCTTCGCCGGAACCGTCCTGGCAAACGGTGATCTCCACACGATTGTGCGAGTTGCCTCCCTCTGCCTCTACCTGGCAGCGGCCATCTGGCCCCACCTGGAGACTCCACCCGCACCAGAGCCAGAGAAACCGGAAGAGAAACCTGCGGAATAAGGAAATAACGGGCTGCCGCATGAAAATGCCGCAGCCCGTTTCGAATGTCAACGGCGGCTTTGGTTCAATCGCTTTTCCACCTCTGTAGGCTTCAGCACCTCGCCCATGGAGACAACCGTCTCGTTCACCACAATGGCGGGCATACGCATGACGCCGTAGGTCATCACCTTTTCCATATCGGTAATATATTCGACCTCGATGCCTAAGCCCATCCGCGCCACAGCCGCCTTTACGTTTTCGTACTGCTGATGGCAGGCCGCGCACCCTGCACCCAGAACCTTGACGCAGCAGATGCCTTCGACTGTCTTTCCCGTCGGTGCTTCATTGGCCGCAGTGTCGCTTCCGTAGCTAATGGGCGCGGGTCTTTTCTTTTCAAATAATGCCATAGAAGTTCCCTCCATTCATTACATTATGATCGGCTGAATCAGGTTAAAGACATAGCCAACAATGATAATTCCTACCGTGCAGACTGCAACAAAAATACCCAACAGCTTCGCTTTGATTGCCCTGCGGAGCATAAGCATGGACGGCAAGGACAAGGTGGTGACGCCCATCATGAAGGACAGAACCACCCCAAGCAGTGCCCCCTTGCCAAGCAGCGCCTCCGCAATCGGGATCGTGCCAAAAATATCCGCGTACATCGGAATTCCGGCAAGCGTGGCAAGCATCACACCGAAGGGATTGCTGTTGCCGAGAATTTTCACAACAAACGCCTGCGGGATCCAGTTATGAATGATCGCCCCGATACCCACACCGATCAGCACATAGGGAAATACCTTCCTCGCAGTGGAACGCACCTGCGCAAGCGCGTATTGTAGTCTGTCCCTGAAGCGAAGCTCCTCTTGCGGCAGCTCCATCGCCTTTCCGTTTCGGATATATTCCTCCACCTGCTGTTCCAGGTGGAGCTTTTCTATCATTGTGCCGCCTACAACGGCAATTACAAGCCCCAGCACCACATAAATGATCGCCACCTTCCAGCCAAAGATGCTCATCAGGAGTACAAGCGAGCCAAGATCGACCATCGGCGACGAAATCAGAAACGAGAAGGTCACGCCCAGCGGAAGTCCCGCGCTTGTGAAGCCGATAAACAGCGGAATCGACGAGCAGGAGCAAAAGGGCGTTACCGTACCAAGTAAGGCGGCAATGAGATTTGCCCCGAGGCCGTGAAATCTGCCAAGAATCTTCTTCGTCCGCTCTGGCGGAAAAAAGCTCTGCACGTAGGAGATGAGCAGGATCAGAACGCCCAGCAGCACCATGATCTTGACTGTGTCATAGAGAAAAAATTGCACACTGCTACCAATTTTTCCCCCGGTATCCAAACCGCAGGCATTTAGCAACGCACCAATCCGCCGATCCAGCCAGTGCATACCGAGAATTTCCTCTTGAAAGAACGACCACCCGATTTTCAATGCTTCCATAGAAGGCTCCTTTTTATATTTGTAATATTGAAATATATCTATATATACTCCCTAAGGAAAGCCGCGCAGAAAAGCACGGGTTTCCCTTACTTTTCACAGCACGGCCCGGTTTCCGTTTCCGCCAGCTCCATTAAGCAAGCTGCGGCGAATGAGATGCCCTCTGGCGAGATGGAATAATGCATCCATTTGCCCTCCTTTCGCCCAACAACCACACCGGCGTCGCAAAGAATTTTCATGTGGTGCGACAGGGTTGGCTGGGTGATGTGAAGCTTCTCCAACAGCTTGCAGGCGCATTTTTCACCTGTGCGCAGGAGCTTTAATATGTGGATGCGGTTCTCGTCACAGAAGGCTTTGAATGTCAGGGCAGTTTTTTTCTCGTCCACAAAGGCGCCTCCTTACAAAGACAACGATCTATGGAATAGGATATACAATAAATAGATGTTTGTCAATATGTTTTTTGATCTTTACCCATGAATTTTTTTGTGTTACACTGAAAAAAAGAAGCTTTGGAGGCCGCTCATGCTCACACCATCTGCCATTTATTCCGCCGAAATCACCGACTACACTGCCGAGGGGATGGGCGTTGCCCATATTGAGGGCTGCGCCGTGTTCATTCCGAACGCGATTGCGGGAGAAATCTACCGCATCCGAATTGTCCACGCGGGAAAAAATAAAGCCATCGGAAAAATTGAAGAGATTTTGAAGCGTTCTCCCCACCGGATCGCCCGGGACTGCCCCTGGGCCAAGCTGTGCGGCGGGTGCGATTTCCGTCATATGGACTACGAAGAGGAGCAGCGGCTGAAGGTGCAGCGGGTGCATGACGCCCTTGTCCGTCTCGGAGGCTGGGAGCCGGGGGAGCTGCCGCTTTTGGGGGCCAAGGCACTTGACGGCTACCGGAATAAGGGCCTGTTCCCCGTGGCCATGGAGAAGGGAAAGGCAGAAGCAGGCTTTTATCAAGCCCGCACCCATCGGGTGATTCCCATTTCGGAGTGTCTGCTTCAAAATGCCGCGGCAAATCTGGCAAGGAAGGCGGTGCTGGACTATCTTCGCACCTACCGGATCCGCATCTACGACGAAGGCACGCACACCGGGTTGGTGCGCCATATCTATGTCCGAACCGCCGATGCAACCGGCCAGGTGATGGTGTGCCTGATTGTCAACGGAAGGAAGCTGCCCCATGAGAAGGAATTGTGCGAAATGCTTCAGGCAACAGTGCCGGGTCTGGCAAGCGTGCGTCTAGGAGTCCAAGAGCGACCGGGCAACAGCGTGATGGGAGAGGAATTTCGCACGCTTTGGGGCGCGGACGCCATTGAGGACGAGCTGTGCGGCCTGCGATTCCGGCTATCGCCCCGCAGCTTCTACCAGGTGAACCACAACCAAGCAGAGGTATTATATGAAGAAGCCGCCAAAATGGCCGCGCTCACAAAAAAAGATACGGTGCTCGACCTCTATTGCGGCACCGGCACTATCACCCTACACCTGGCACGGCAGGCAGGCGCCGCCATCGGCGTGGAGGTTGTGGCTGCCGCCATCGCAGACGCCGAGCAAAACGCCCGGCGAAACGGCATAAACAACGCCCGCTTCCTCTGCGCCGACGCAGGCCAAGCTGCCGCCAAGCTGCTGGAAGAGGGCGTAAAGCCGGATGTGGTGGTAGTCGATCCACCCCGAAAGGGCCTCGCCCCGGAGGTGGTGGAAACCATCGCCAAAATGTCCCCCCGCAAAATCGTCTACATCTCCTGCGACCCCGCCACATTGGCACGCGATATCTCCCGCTTCCGGCCCCTGGGCTATGCACCGGAAAAAGCCACCTGCGTAGACCTCTTCCCTCGGTGCGCACATGTGGAGACGGTCTGCTTGATGTCTAGGAAAGAGAAATAAATAGCGAAAAGTAGCGTATTTACGGGCTTTTTTGAGATTAGTAGGTAGCTCATGAAAGTCCGTAATTCTTATATTGAAACATATCTACTGTAAAAACGGTCAGAGGGTTTCGGCTGTGGATTAGATGTCGTATTGAGTGATTTAGATGTTGTCTAATCCGGCAACTCGACTATTTAGAGAAAAACGGTTTTGCGAATGATATGACGTCTGAAAGATTACATCATGAGATTTATCTTTCAGACGCAAGAAAAGTTGCTCCTGAGAAATGGAAGACAGTCATTAGGCATCCTATCAAGAAGCTGTAACTATTATTATTTGGGCAGTGAGTTAGATGAATTTTATGAAAACAAAGTGCATCAAAACATTTTAGCCATATGGGGAATTTTTAAGAAATGTTGTTTCAAAAAAGTTCCCCATACAAGATGACACCACCGCGAAAAAGCAATAAATCAGCGCTCTGATTGATGGCGAATCCCTTAGACGCACCCGCTTTTGTGGGTCTGTTTTTTATTTAAGTTTGGAAATCTTCTACGACAAATGGGCGCACTGCATTTGTGTTTGCAGTGCGCCCTGGTTTTTTTGCGTCAGGAAATTTGTACGGTATTTGTCCTTTTGAGCTGGAGCTGGAGCTTATCGGCGATAAGGGCGATAAATTCCGAGTTGGTGGGCTTGCCCTTGCTGTTGCTGACGGTATAGCCGAAAAATCGCTGCAGGGTCTCCAGGTCGCCCCGATCCCAGGCCACCTCGATGGCGTGGCGAATGGCGCGCTCTACCCGCGATGGTGTGGTCTGGAAGGTCTTGGCCACCTGGGGATAGAGCACCTTGGTGATGGCGTTGATCACATCCATATCCTCCACCGCAATCATGATGGCCTCGCGCAGATATTGGTAGCCCTTAATGTGGGCAGGAATCCCAATCTCATGGATGATGGCGGTCACCATGGCTTCCATGTGCACCTGGGTGCCGGAGCGAAGGACACCCTCGCGGTGGACGCCAGAAATATTGCGCATTTCCTCCAGTCGATCCACGATCTTCCGGGGATCGCAGGGCTTGAGCATAAAATATTGCGCGCCGAGGCTTGCCGCCATGCTGGCTACATAATCCGTCACAAACGGCGATGTTACCACCGACGGTGGCTGTTGCTCCAGCTCCGATGCTGCCCGCAGCACCGACATGCCGTCCAGCTTCGGCAGCATCAGATCCAGCACCAATACGTCCGGATGATACTGCCGCAGCAGCTCCAGCGCTCGTTGGCCATCCGTCGCCGTGCCGACCACTACGTACCCCTCCGAATTGGTCAGGCGGTGATAAAGTTCTTCACAAAATGCCTCATTCCCGTCGGCAATGAGCACATGAAAGCATCGATCCATTCCGTTCCTCTCCCGTCATCGTAATCATTCCCGCGCCCCAGCGTGGCCTGAAGCGGTGATTCAAATTTACCATATTTTGCGAAACGATTCAATAGCATTACTCAATTTTCAGCAGAAAGTTTTCTACAAAATTCAACAAATTCTGACAAAACATCGAACTTTTAGCGCAAAATAGGCAAATATGTAATTTTGTCGGCCATGAATATTATGCAGGTCAGTACGGTGTGGAGCAAGTCTCCCTCTACAGTGAAGGGTTTCATTTCATACGCGGCTTTGCCGGGCTTCCGTGGATTTGGAGCTCGGCCTTTTATGCGCGAAAACAGGGGCGTCACAGCCACACCTCTACCATATTTTGCGCAAGCTTTGCAATGCGCAGCGGCTTGGCATAGGCCATGAGCCTGGGGATATTTTTCTCACTGTCCACGATGTAGGCCTGCATGGCCTTGCGAAATAATGTCCGATCGATCTTATTGCGATAGCGCAGACAGTCGCAGATCAGGCGCTCCTTGTCGTACATCCGAACCGGGATCCCGCCAAGCATTTGCTCGCATACGCCAAGGGAGAGCAGTATAGGCTCGACATAATAGGGCTTTACGCTGGGCCCACGCAAGCGGAACCGAGAACGATTGGCGTATTTGTTGACGGCCAGGTGCCATTGGGTGGGCGCCTGGTCGGTGTAGCCGTAGTGATAGAGCGCGGTATCCATGCACAGCACGCCGTCTGGGAACAGGCGGCGAACGGTTGCGGCCTCGCAGCAGCGCTCGGGGTCGATCCACGCGTAGTATCCGGTGCGGATTTTTTCAACCGCGCCTGCATCTATCAGGGAGTGGATGTCCTTGTAGTAAAGTTTCTCGGCGAGTAGCTGCTTGGTGCGCATGATCCCGCCATAGTGATCAAAGATTTCTTTTACTGCCGACTGGCTTTGCATCGTCGTTCCTCTTCAATTTTTTACATTATAAAAATTATTCGCAGATAGTTTAGTATTATTATACAGAATGACAGCCAAATGTCAATTCAAAATTTCGCTAAAAAAACGCCTCAGCGTGTCAAAAAAAGTTTTTTGACGTGTGGACGGACTAGTAAAACAGACGCTTAGACTTGGATAACTGAGTCGCAGGGGGAAGCGTGAAGGGGGGCAAGGCCCGCCCTTCGCGTGCAATCAAACCGTCTTTGAAAGCTTCCCCGAAGCTTTGAAAAACGCGCCTCAGGGTGTCAAAAAACTTTTTTTGACAC
>JAZLFG010000087.1:0-16220 GCA_045615685.1 Faecousia sp. | reverse complement strand
ATGGAAAAGGAGACCGGCATAACCTTCAAGGATGTGGCCGGTCAGGACGAAGCCAAGGAATCCCTGGCGGAGATCATCGATTTCCTCCACAATCCCCAGAAATACACCGCCATCGGCGCCAAACTGCCGAAAGGCGCCCTGCTGGTGGGCTCCCCCGGCACCGGCAAGACGTTACTTGCCAAAGCGGTTGCCGGTGAGGCCAACGTCCCCTTCTTCTCCATTTCCGGCTCAGATTTTGTGGAAATGTTTGTAGGCGTCGGTGCCAGCCGAGTGCGTGACCTCTTCCAGCAAGCCGCCAAGGTTGCTCCCGCTATCATTTTTATCGACGAAATCGACGCCATTGGCCGAACCCGTGACTCCAAATTCGGCGGCAACGACGAACGGGAGCAGACCTTGAACCAGCTCCTGGCCGAAATCGACGGCTTCGACTCCTCTAAGGGCGTCGTGATCCTGGCCGCCACCAACCGGCCGGAGATTCTGGATAAGGCCCTGCTGCGAGCCGGTCGCTTTGATCGGCGCATCATTGTAGACCGTCCCAACCTCAACGGCCGTTATCAAACCCTTCGCGTGCACACCCGCAACATCCGTCTGGCCGAAGACGTCGATCTCCACAAAATTGCCCAGGCAACCGCCGGTGCAGTGGGCGCGGATCTTGCGAACCTTGTCAACGAGGCAGCACTGCGGGCCGTACGGCTGGGCCGCCAGACCGTGAACCAGCAGGATCTTCTGATCTCCTTCGAGGTGGTCATTGCCGGTACCGAGAAGAAGGGCACTGTGCTGACCGACATTGAAAAGCGCATTGTTTCCTATCACGAGGTGGGTCATGCCCTGGTGGCAGCCCTGCAGAAGCACGCCCAGCCGGTCTCCAAGATTACCATCGTCCCCCATACCTCCGGTGCGCTGGGCTACACCATGCAGACCCCGGAAGAAGAAAAATTCCTCAGCTCCAAGAGTGAGCTGCTCATTGAGCTGCAAACTCTGCTGGGCGGCCGAGCTGCAGAACAGCTCGTGTTTGGCGCACAAACCACCGGTGCTGCCAACGATATTCAGCGCGCCACCGAGACCGCCCGTAAGATGGTCATGCAGTACGGCATGAGCGACCGCTTCGGCCTTATGGCGCTCGCCCAGGTTGGCAGCGAATACCTCGACGGCCGCTCCTACACCGACTGTGCCGACACCACCGCCGCCCAGGCCGACGAAGAGGTGCGGGATATTCTCAACCGCTGCTACGAGGAAGCCACCCGGCTGTTGCGGGAAAACCGCGCCCTGCTGGATGAAATTTCTCTGTACCTGCTCCAAAAGGAGACCATCACCGGCGACGAGCTGATGGCCTTCATCCAGAAATCAGAACCCGCAGAAGCACACAACGAAGCGCAGAGTTGATTGGCCTATGGATATTGACACCTTAAAATCGGCCGTATCCACTCTGTCGTTGGAGAAAATCATCCCGGCGCTGATCGCCCTGGTCGTCGGGATCGTGGTGGCAAAGCTGCTGTGCCGCCTGTTCGACCGGATTCTGGCCCGTTCAAAAATTGAAAAAAGTCTCCATGCCTTCCTGCGCTCGTTCTTTCACATCCTGTTGTATGTGCTCGTAACACTGATCACCCTCGGCACCCTGGGCGTTAATGTATCGTCCCTTGTGGCTGTGCTGAGTGTGGTATCGCTGGCAATTTCCCTGGCAGTGCAGGGAACGCTTTCCAATATTGCCGGAGGCATTCAGCTTTTGACTGCCCACCCCTTCCGCGTAGGCGACTATGTGGAGATTGCTGGCACCGAAGGGAATGTCACGGAGCTGGGTATGATCTACACAAGACTCCGTATGCTGGACAATAAGATCGTGTACCTGCCCAACAGCGACGTGGCTTCCTCAAAAATCACAAACTTCACCGCCGAAGGAATCCGCCGGGTCGATCTCAGCTTTTCCGCCGCCTACCGCTGCCCTGCGGAGGCGGTGCTCGCCGCCCTCCTTCGCGCCGCACAGGTGGAAGGCTGCCTGACGGAGCCCGCAGCAGTCGCCCACGTGAACGCCTATGAGGACAGCAGTATTTCCTATATCCTGCGGGCGTGGTGCAACGCAGCGGACTACTGGCCGGTCTACTACGCCATTACCGAAAATGTCCGCCGGGAATTTGAGAAGGACAACCTTGAAATGAGCTATCCCCACCTCAATGTCCACCTGGACACCCCCTGTACATAAAAATCGGGATCGTCTTCCAAAATCAGACGATCCCGAATTTTTATAAGCCTAAAAGGGCTGCCGCGTTATTCCAATAGATATCCTCCAGCGTCTTCTGAGAAAAGCCCAGAGAGGCCAAATGCCGATATTCCTCCCGGGGATCCCACATGGGATAGTCCGAGCCGAAGAGCACCCGGTCTGTACCGTAGGCTTCAATATAGTCCCGGAAAACCTCCGGCGGCATCGCAAAGGAGGAAGACGAGCAATCCACATAGAGATTTGGAAAGCGGCCCGCCATTTGGGATACCGCCTCGTCCCACACATGATAGCCACACAGGTGCGCACCGATAAACGTAATATCCGGGAAGGCCTCCAACACCGGAAGAATCTGTGCCGGATTGGAATATGCATACCGGTCATCACCCGCATGGAAGAGCACCATCAGCCTACCCCGGCAGGCACGGAACAGCCGCATACACCGGGGATCATTCAGCGACACCTTCTGGATATCCGGATGTAATTTGATGCCACGAAAGCCCAGCGCGCAGATTTCCTCCACCACATCCTCCATATCCTCGCAGTCCTGGTGCACCGTGCCAAAGGGAAGGAAGCGGCCGGCATAAGCCTCCGAGGTCTTAGCGAGAAAACGGTTGATGCTTCTCACCTGCTCCGGCTTGGTGGCGACACTGTGGATCACGCATTTCTCAATGCCCACTTCATCGCAGCGGCGTAGCAAGTCCTCCGCTTCTCCAAGGCAGTCGCCGCAAGGCACGCCGTAAAATTCGCCGGTGGCCTCCCGAGCTTTCCGGGCAATCTTCGCAGGATAGATGTGGCAGTGAAAATCAATCGCTCTTTGCATAATACGTCCTTTCTCTTGTGCTATGATATGAAATAAACCTATAAAATGATTTGTATCAATCGAATGCAAAACCAAGGTCGGCGGGAGGGATTTTTTGTCCGGGGATCAACCATTTTAGCATTCCTTGCGAGGTCTTAATCCCCGGCTGTCGCACCTGTGCTCTTGCGGCATTCATCTCGCGGCATAAAGCCGTTACAGCAGACTCCGGCTGCTTCGTCAGAAGCTCCAGGATCCGGATTTCCCCAGAGGAAGGTGGACTTACCGCAGCGCAGCCGTCCGGAAAACGAAAAAATCGCACACCGCCGGATGCAAGATAATGAAACGCTTCTTCGCCCCACCGGCAGTATGGCTCCGGAAGATACCGCTCCCGCAGCGCCAAATAGTCCTCTGGCGCTATCTGCGCCATGGGCAGCATCCTTGTCCCCGGCTTTATTCGCTCATGATTGCAGAAAAAGGCGGTTTCATAGCCCAAACGGCCATAAAATTCATAGAGGGATGTCTCCGCCGGACAAAGGGCCGTGAAGGTAAACCCCTCCTGCCGCAGCGTCTTTTCCAATTCGGCAAGAAGTGTGCGGCAAAGTCCCTGCCCCCGGTAGGCCGGGTGGGTAGCAACGGCATAGAGATAAGCGCCCGGCCTGGTTCCATCCAGGCAGAGGGTTACCGGCAGCCAATTTGCCATAGCTGCAAGGCGCTGATCCTCAAATATGACCCGGCAATGGTGCTGGGGCGGAAATGCGCTAAAAAAGCTCGCAATCACAGACGCATCGTCCCCAAAGCACAGCCTCCACAATTCCTGCAGCGCCGCCTGTTCGCCTACCTTGGCCCATCGGCTCTTCACAAAATGACCTCCGGCTTTAAAAAGCCCCGGTACTTTTCCAGCAGGATATCCGGATGGTAGGAGAGCTTGGACTTGCGAAGTCCCGGCAGGCCCATATCCTCCTCCCGGTTCAAGTACTGCACCTCTGGATAACGCGCCTGCACATACCTGGCAAATTCCCGGTTGATGAGAGGATAGGCTCCGGGTACCGTCCCATCGGCCTTCTCAAAATTCACATCAAAGGTATTGGTGCGCATCCGGTTTCCCATGGTCATAGCCACCATCCGCCCACCGGCATAAAGCGCCAATCCCTCCAAGCCAAGCGCCGAAAAGCTGTCAAAGGCCCGGCGAAGGGCTACCTTTTCCAAGGTGTAATCATTCTCCACACTTTCATGGGTGCGATACCACGCAGAAGCCAAAGCACAACACTCTGCGATATTTTCCGGGGTGATAGGCCTGGTGTACCAGTCGGGGTTGTCTTCGATGAAGCGGTTGATGTGATTGCGCTTTTGCTGGAGCTTTTTGCCCCGAAGCTGGGCGAGACGGTCAATCTCATAGAGATAGTCGAAGCCATCCCGGTTGAGGCTGAAGCCATACCGCCCCGGATAGAGCGCCTCAATCGCCTCGACACTGTCCCTTGTCAGGCCGTATAGCCGCAAAGGGATGCCCCTCTGGGCGGCGTCATCCCGAAGCGCTTCTAAGATCGGCCCAAGCTTTTCCTTTCCGGGATAGACATACATACTCCGTCCATCCCAATGGGAGAACAGCACCAGCTCTCCCTCCACCAGCGCATACTGCTGCTGGCCCCATAAAAAAATATTGGCAAAAGAATATTCGCAGCCACGGTACTCGGCATTCAGGAATATGGGATAGAGCTTCTCCCGGTCATTCATCGTGGGTCTGCAAAAGGATATCATGCAAATGCCTTCTTTCCTTTTTGTTTATTATATTGTAGCATTTGTGTCAAAATTATGCAATCGGCAAGTCCCAAGACAGCGGTTGCATTTTATTCGAAAATCGACTACAATGACCTAAGAAACCTCCCTGTGCGTCAAAAAGTCGATCCGGCTTACACAGAGCGGAAAAAACAAAACCCACCCTTCGCATTCTCTGAATCGCTGTACTCCGGAGGAAACGTTATGAGAAAGATTTTAGCCGCCATGTCTGGCGGCGTGGATTCGGCGGTCTGCTGCGCCCTTCTGCAGCAGCAAGGGTTTGATGTCGGTGGCGGCACCATGCTACTGCACCATGGCGCAGAGCAAGAGGCTGAAGATGCCCGCCGAGTTGCCGACCAGTTGGAAATACCTTTTCATCTGTTCCGTTGGCAGGAGGCCTTCCGGGCCAAGGTGGAGGATCGCTTTTGCAGCGCCTATGCCTCGGCCAGAACCCCCAATCCCTGCATTATATGCAATAAAACCATGAAATTTGGTCTTTTCCTCGACGAAGCTCTGCGCCTCGGCTATGACGGCATCGCCACCGGCCATTATGCAAGGCTCGAACAGGACGTCACTGGTCGCTTCCTCCTCCGCATGGCACAGGATCGGACCAAGGATCAAACGTATATGCTCTACAGTCTTTCTCAATCCCAGCTCTCCCACGTCATGTTCCCGCTGGGCGATCAGACAAAGTCCCAGGTGCGGCAGTTGGCCCAAGTGCTCCAGCTCCACCTGGCGCACAAGCACGACAGCCAGGATATTTGCTTCGTGCCGGATGGTGATTATGTAAACTACTTGACCGAGCGGGGTCTGCCCCTAACGCCGGGCCGATACCGGGATATAACCGGCCGGGATCTTGGCCCCCATCTGGGCGCTGAGAGCTACACCATCGGCCAGCGGCGCGGGCTGCACTTGAGCTGCGGAGAGCGGGTTTACGTGGTAGCAAAGGACTGGCCCGATGTGGTCATTGGCCCAAATGAAGCATTATTTTCCCGCCGTGTTCTGGTGGAGCAGGTGAACTACATTGCGCTCGATCATCTGGACGCCCCCCGCCGGGTACAGGCAAAGCTGCGCTACACACCCCGCTTTGCATCTGCCACACTCATCCCTACAGCCGAAGGGGCAGAGCTTCTCTTTGACGAGCCTCAACGGGCTGTGACACCGGGGCAGGCCGCCGTGTTCTATGAGGATGACTATGTCCTTGGCGGTGGCACAATCTGCGGCAGCCTCCCAGATGCAACGTAAACCACCCATTTGAAGCGATAAAAAGCGGTACCGCTGCAAAATTTTTCACATTTTGCAGCGATACCGCTTATCTTTCACATGAAATGCGCCGGGTCACTCCATGCAGCGCATAATAATGGCTGCCACCTGCTCCCGCGTGATATCTTCCCTGGGAGAGATGATCATATTCCCATTCTCATCCAGCTTCCCTGTCAGAATTCCCTGCTCCACTGCCCAGTTCACAGCTTCCAGCGCATAGGAGTCAATCTGATTGTAGTCCACAAACGCATGAATTGTGTTCTCTGCGCTGCCGGTCTGATCTTCCCCAAAGAAACGGTACATCATAGTGACTGCCTGCTCTCTGGTCAGCAAATCGTTTGGGCCGAAGTGCAGCTCGGTATAGCCATGCGCTACATCCACTTCATATGCCCAGCGGACAGCGTCTGCAAAATATGCATTCTTCGGCACATCCATAAAGCGATAGGTCGCCGATGATTGCGGCTGCCCGGCCATCCGCCATAGCACAGTGACCATCATCGCCCTGGTCATTGTGCGCTTCGGAGAGAAAGATGTGGCACTGGTGCCGTTAAAAATACCGTTTTCCACCACAAAATCAATCCCATTGTGGGCCCAACCTGTAATTGGCGGCATATCGGTAAACTTGCGGCAGGGGCAATTCTTTCCATCGCACAGGATTAGGGGAAGCAAATCCATTTTTTCTTCCCCGCATCTGGTGCATACATACTCCGCTAGCCCCCGAATATACTTTTCAGAGGGCTTTGTCACGAAGTTCATCTTCCAGTCATGCCCCAGAGCGTCGGACTGCTTTTCCTCCACAGCGCCGCATTCGCTGCACTGCCTTCTCTCCAGGCCGTCCTGGGTGCAGGTCTGCTGAGAAATGCAGATCCATTCGCTCCATTTGTGGTCGCAAACTACCATATCCACGAATTGAATTCTGTAGTCCAGAACCGCAGATTGATCGCTTTTGGTTTTGATTCCACTGATTGTCACCTGATATGTGCCGGAATACATACCGTATTCGCCGGTATCAAACGCGAAAATAATGCAGTTTTTCACGCCATAGGGCTGAGAATCTACGCAAAGAAAGTTGGCACTACTGCTGGCGCCGCTGCTTTTACTGTTTAGCGTCCAGGTCTTATTGTCACTTTCTCGCTTAATCGTGATACTCAAGCTATTTCTGCCCGGGACAATGAATTTATCAGGATTCAGTGTGACGGACCAGGGTACATTCGTAGAGATGGCTTGCTTTGGAAATACGCCGGAAGCCGGCCAGGAAATGAAATCGTAATCCACATCGCTGGCAACTTCCCCCGTATCGAGCACCTTCAGCACCTGGTACACCGCGCCGTCTGTATCGTCCGCACAGCCGATCCCAATGGTTCGAAGCGTAGGGTCTAAAATCCATCGTCGATGGGGCACACCGGAGCGGTTGAACTCTCCGCGCTCATCCATATAGCTCAAGGTGATCATTGGCATGACCTCCTCCGCTTTTTGTTTTTCTGCGGAGTCAGAATCACCACCGAACCAAATGCAGGAAATATTGCTGGTATTGATCGCGTTATATCCATTTTCATAGAACGCATCAGACATATCGCTTGGTTTGAGCGGCGAATGGGTCAATTGCTGCATCCGGGCAAGCAATACCGCGCCATACTGGGCGGAAAGGTTCGCGTCATCCGATGCGGTAACAGGCGGAAGTCCCGCCGCAAAACGGAAAAAATTGACCCAGCTCAATCCCTGGTCAATAAATCCCTCAGAGAGTTTTCCCGTAGCGTAGGGATATTGTGCAGAAGGCACCGTGTCAAACCGCTTCTCCGGGGCAACAATCGCATTCCATTGCTGGCAAAGTGCATATCTCGTTCGATTATCCTGGTCGGTAGCGCCGCTTTCAGAGAATATAACAGACGCATGTTTTGTATCCTCCTCGGTAGCTGCTACTGCGAAGGTAAGTAAAAAAACGGCCGCAAGAATAAGTGCAATGCAATATTTGCTTCTTTGTCTGTTTCGCATGATGACATTTCAGCACAAATTTTTCACCTGTAAAAAGCAAAATCTATGCCGCTCTCCTCTGTTTTCTTTCTCTATCGGAAGTTCATCTTTACAACGCGAAAATCGTTTATTTATTTGTCGGCCAAAGGCACAACTGTCTCCATATGAAATCCAGGCACATATGGTTTTCCATTTTCTATCTCAACGTATATAAACTATGGTTCCCCGCTGGCTAAAATCTCTACTACCACACACACAATAATAATCCCTGATCCGACAAATCCAGCAAAGGACAGCCTTTCGCGCAGCAGAAGGTAGGAAAATGCGGCCGTCAGCACCGGACAAATGCACTGTGTCAATGCCACGCTTTTTGCGGAAATTCGTCGCAGCGCGTGGTTTTGCAGCAAATAGCCCAAAGCTGTGCAGGTAACGGCAAGATACAAAATGATTCCCCACACCGTCCAAGTGGCCGAAGCTAGCTGGACACCGCCTTCAAATAGGAAGCAAGCCAACGCTGCCACAACTGCGGAAGTCGCCGTCTGTATGGCAGCTAGAGTAACCGCACTCATCTGTGCCATCGCCTTTTCGCCAAACAGCAGTGCGCCTGCCATCAGAAGTGCTGCAAAAAGTGATAACATCTCCCCCAGCCCAAAGCCGCCCAATCCGCCGAAGCAACACAGCAAGTATAGCCCCACCACAGAGCAGCACTGGATCACAGCATGGAGCCAGTGAAACCGCTTGCGAAACACAATCCACGCCAAAAGCGGGGTCATAACCGTGGGCATTGCTCGAAGAAACGCTACGCTGGTGGCCGCTGTGTATTTGAGTGCCAGATTGCTGAGAAGATAAGATAGGGCAATGCACAAGCTGGGAGGAAGCCAAGCCATCGAGGATAACTGCCGCAACTCCCGAACGATTTTTCTCCCCGCAACGGACAGCAGAAATACCAGCGCGATTAGATAGCGGACAGCGAGCAGGGAGCAAACCGGCATCACTGCATAGGCTGCCTTGGAAATCGGATCGCCAAAACCGTAGAGCACACTTTGTAGCACGAGCATGAGATAGGCCGAGGTGTGAGTCTTTGTCTGCCGCATGGGATCATCTCCTTGCTTACATCGGCAGGAGCTGCCACAATCGGTAAACCAAAGGAACCACCAAAAGGGCTGGCAGGAAATTTGCCACCTTGAGCTTGGTGATGCCAAGGATATTAAGGCCAAGGCCGATAATCATTACGCTGCCGGCACAGGTCAGCTCCGCAACCAGAGCCGGATCGGTCAGGACATTTCGAAGAAGCCCCGCCAGAAGCACCAGCGCTCCCTGGCAAACCAGCACGAAAGCGGCGGAGAACATCACTCCAACGCCAAGCGTGCTTGCCAGCATACAGGAGGAAATCAGGTCTAAAATCGACTTGGTATAGATCACCTTGTGGTCGCCGGAGAGGCCAGAATTGAGCGAGCCAACGATGGTCATCGCTCCCACGCAGAAAAGCAAACTGCCGGTTATAAATCCCTCCGCGATGGAGGATGGCTCCCCTTCCCGCTTCATTTTCTCCTCAATGAATTTTCCAACCCGGTTGATCTTATTGTCCAGGTCAATCAGGGAGCCGAGAACCGTGCCGAGCACCATGGATACGATGAGAACAATCGTATTGCTGCCCTCCAGCGCTCCATCAATTCCGATGTAGAGCGTGCATAAGCCGATTGCCAGCATGACCGCCTTGGAAATTTTCTCCGGGATTCCCTTCCGGAACAGAAGTCCCACAGCACTGCCAAGAAGGACTGTGGCAACATTTACCAATACTCCAATCACAGCTTCCTCCGAATGATACCCATAATCGCATACAAGAAATTAATATTATTACTATACTTTATTTATAGCGCAAATGCAAGGGTTTTCCATTATTTTACAGCCCTTTTTTGCTTTTTTTCTGTCTTGCATCTATGTGCAAATTAGAGTATAGTATAAATAAAGATTTTTTTCTGAAGCATTGCAGCCTGGAGGCGGGAAATGAAAGTTGTTGTCATAGACGGTCAGGGTGGAAGACTTGGCGGGCTAATTGTGGAAGCAATTGTAAAAGAGCAGTTACCCTGTGAGCTATACGCCATCGGCACCAACAGCATCGCCACCAGCATGATGCTAAAATCCGGCGCTGCCCAGGGCGCCACCGGCGAAAATCCCGTCGTGGTCGCCTGCCGCGACGCGGATGTGATCATCGGGCCAATCGGCATTTTGGCAGCGGACTCTCTGCTGGGAGAAATCACTCCAAAGATGGCCGTAGCCATCGGGAGAAGCCATGCTATGAAGCTTCTGCTCCCGGTCAGCCATTGCAACAATCAGGTAGTGGGTGTGACACCGCTTTCCATGCACGAGCTGGTACACGCTACCCTGATGCGTCTGAAGACGCTTTTGTGATATTCCATTCCATATGTAATGACGCCACGAAGGCGTCGGGATCGTTCAAGACGGTGATATCTGAAAAGTGAGGTTCATCCGATGTCATCGAAGCAAAACAACGTGTATTCCCTGGTTCTTTCTTCCCTTTTTCTCGCCTTGGCGCTGGTGCTCCCCTTCCTGACAGGGCAACTGCAGCAGTTTGGTAATGCTCTGTGCCCGATGCACTTTCCGGTGCTGCTGTGCGGGTTTTTCTGCGGGCCCTGGTATTCGCTGGCTGTGGGTGTGATTGCGCCCCTATTGCGTTTTGCGCTCTTTGGTATGCCACCGGTTATGCCGATTGGCATTGCCATGTGCTTTGAGCTTGGAGCCTACGGCTTCCTCTCGGGCTTTCTCTACCAAAAAACAGGAAAACTCTATTTTTCTCTCATCACAGCCATGGTGTCAGGCCGCCTTGTCTGGGGACTGACCCGAGTCATCCTCTACGGCCTTGGGAAATCTCCCTTTGGCTGGGCCGCCTTCCTGTCCGGAGCCTTCACAAACGCCATCGCCGGCATTGTCGCCCAACTAATCCTAATCCCCGTTCTGGTCATGGCGCTGAAGAAGGCCTTCCCAAAGCGTCATTGTGTTTAGGATTTCTTAATCTCTTGTACGTTTTCTCTGAATCTTTTTCTTGCTTTTTTCCCTGTGTTGATGTATGATAGGCCTGCATGGTAGTGAATGAAACGCTATGTGCATGGTTTTTCCAGACTCGCCATTGGGCAAAAATGAAGACTCGGCTTTTGTGGAACACTTGACAGGGAATATGCGCCGCGACTGAAAGCGCATTCAAGCCAGTAGTAAGCTCGGGAACGCTTCATTGTCTGACAATTGCATAGGAAAGTGGATACGCTCTTTCGTATCAATGCGGGTGGCACCGCGGGTTTTGTAACTCGTCCCGGGAATTCTTAATGAATTCCCGGGCTTTATTTTATCTTATTGCGGAGGGATACATATGTACAGAACAAATTACTGCAACGATATTCGGGAAGACCATATCGGGCAGGAGATCCAGCTCGCCGGATGGGTAGACACCATCAGAGACCACGGCGGTGTAATTTTTGTGGATATTCGGGACGAGACCGGCATCACCCAGACGGTGATCCACGACGAGTCCCTTCTTGCAGGCGTGAACCGCGAGACCGTCATCTCTGTGACAGGCACGGTAGCCAGAAGAGATGAGGAAACCATCAATAATAAGCTCGACACCGGCATGGTGGAGCTGGTGGTATCCACGCTTGAGGTGCTGGGCAGCTCCCGCAATATGCTTCCCTTTGAGATCGGTAATTCCAAAGACACCCGCGAGGATGTTCGTCTCAAATACAGATACCTCGACCTGCGAAATCCCGCAATTCATTCCAATATTATTCTCCGCTCCAAGGTCATCAGCCATATGCGCAGGCTCATGGAGGACCGGGGTTTCCTCGAAATTCAGACTCCCATTCTCACTGCGTCTTCCCCTGAGGGCGCGAGAGACTTTCTCGTGCCGAGCCGGAAGCACAAGGGAAAATTCTATGCACTGCCCCAGGCGCCTCAGCAGTTCAAGCAGCTTCTGATGGTCTCCTCCTTCGACAAATATTTTCAGATTGCCCCCTGCTTCCGCGATGAGGACGCCCGGCAGGATCGCTCTCCCGGAGAATTCTACCAGCTCGACTTTGAGATGGCCTTTGCCGAACAGGAGGACGTGCTGAAGGTCTGTGAAGAGGTCGTGAGCGACGTGTTCCGCACCTTCTCAGATAAAGAAGTGTCCGAAGCGCCCTTCCGCCGCATCACCTACGCCGACGCCATGCTGAAATACGGCTGCGACAAGCCTGACCTGCGCAATCCCCTGGAAATTTGCGACCTGACAGAGTTCTTCTCCCGGGTAGATTTCCCCCTGTTCCGAAAAAAGCCCGTCCGCGGCATCGTGGCCAACTGCGACGGTCAGCCCAGGAGCTTTTTCGAGCGCTCGCTGAAATTTGCCATGGGCATCGGCATGAAGGGGCTCGGCTATATCACGCTAAACGACGGCGTGTTCAAAGGCCCCATCGAAAAGTTCCTGACCGACGAGCAAAAGCAGGAGGTCATTGCGCTTACCGGGATGAAAGAAGGCGAAACACTTTTCTTCATCTGCGACACCAAGGCCGTCGTGAACCGCTTTGCCGGACAGATTCGCAATTGGCTGGGCGAAAATCTCGGCATCATCGAGGACAGCTACAAGCTCTGCTTCGTGGTAGACTTCCCCATGTACGAAATTGAGGAATCCACAGGCAATATCATCTTCACTCACAATCCTTTCTCCATGCCTCAGGGTGGTCTGGAAGCGTTGGAAACCAAGGCACCCACTGAAATTCTTGCCTATCAATACGATCTGGTGTGCAATGGCATTGAGCTGGCCTCCGGTGCAGTGAGAAACCATAGCCCGAAGATCATGCGCAAGGCCTTCGAGCTTGCCGGCTACAGCAATGAGGAGCTGGAGAAGCGCTTTGGCGCTCTCTATACCGCCTTCCAGTATGGCGCACCTCCTCATGCGGGCATGGCTCCCGGCGTGGACCGGATCATCATGCTACTGGCCAATGAAGAAACCATCCGCGATGTGATCGCCTTCCCCCTCAACGGTAACGCGCAGGATCTCCTGCTGGGCGCACCCAGCGAAGTCACAGAGCAGCAGCTCCTTGAGGCAAACATCAGCATCAGAGAAGAATGAGGTATGGTTATGACAAAGGATCAATTACTTGCGCTTGAGCAGCTCAATGAATTTGCTCTGACCGAGGCAGAGCGCACCTCGATCTTAGGGATCTTTGCCGCAATGGCGCCCCTGGAGACAGCGCTTCAGGAAATCGACACAGAGCATGTGGACATCATGGTACACGTCCATCCGTTGACGAACGTCCTCCGGGAGGATGTGCGCCAGCAGCCCTTCTCCCGGGAGGCTTTGCTTGCCGGTGCACCGGAGCATACCGACGACAGTTGGCAGGTTCCGCAGCTCGTGAAGTAAAGGAGGACCGACGATGAAACGATATATTACCCCGATCCATGACCACGGAACCGTCGCCGTGGACGATACCATCCTTGTACAGGGTGCAGCGGCGGAAGCAGGCTCCCGTATTCTGGAGGGCTTTGTCCCCCTGTTCAGCGCCGAGGCTGTAGAACGATTGGAAAAAGCCGGTTACACCATCTCCGGAAAGGCCGCTACCGGAGAATTCGGCTTGGATCTTTTCGGCGAGTTTTCCCATTATGCCCCCGAAGAGGGAAAGCTCTCGGGCGCTGCCGCCTGCCTGGTGGCAGAAGGCACTGTGGAGGCAGCCTTGTGTGTGGATCTCAACGGCACTCCCCGCCGGGCTGCAGCTCTGGCAGGTGTAAATTTCATTAAGCCCACCTATGGCACAGTCTCCCGCTACGGCGTCATTCCCTGCGCCTGCTCCGGCGAGCAAATCGGTGTCACCGCCCAAAATGCCGGAACTACCGCGAAATTTCTCTCCCTTATTGCGGGTCATGACCCCAAGGACGGCACCAGCCTACCAAGCACCTCCTATACCTACGCCACCGACGAACCGCTTGCCGGTAAGCGCGTTGCCATCGTAAAAGAGCTTCTGGAGGCTGCCTGTCCCGAAATGCGTGAACGGGTGTATGTTTACGCAGAGCAGCTCAAAGCCCTGGGCATTTGCGTAGAGGAAATATCCTTCCCTCTGGCCGGCGCTGCCCAAACCGCTTGGCAAATTCTCATGGCAGCGGAGACCTGCAATAATGTCTCCCGCTATGACGGCGTCAAGTTTGGCTACCGCACGCCTAACTATGAAAACATCGACGAGCTCTACGTCAACTCCCGCACCGAGGGCTTGAACCTTCTGACGAAAGCCACGATTCTCTACGGCTCTGATGTTCTGTCCAAGAATCGCTACCTGTCCTGCTATGACAAGGCCCTTCGCATTCGCAGGCTTGTAGCAGAGGCTATGCAGACGCTCTTTGAAAGCTACGACGCCCTTCTCTCCCCCGCCTGTGCCAAGATCGAATACAGTGCCTACGACATCTCCGACGCCTTTGAAACGGTATTCGCAGAAAGCCTCTTCACCGCGATTCCGAACCTGATCGGCATTCCCGCAATGGTGACCGGCGGTGTGCAGCTCATGGCAGCGGACTTTGCGGAAAATATCCTCCTGAGTATCGCCAGCGGTACAGAAAGGATGTGCGACAAATGAAATATGAAATTGTCATCGGATTGGAGACCCATGTGGAGCTTTCCACAAATTCCAAAATATTCTGCTCCTGCGGCGGGCATGCCAGCGCCAATGAGCCCAACGACTGTGTCTGCCCCGCCTGCTCCGGTATGCCGGGTATGCTGCCGGTGATGAACAAGCGAGTGGTAGAGCTGGCAGTTTCGGCAGGGCTGCTCCTGAACTGCCATATCAACCAGTACACCACCTTTGATAAAAAGAGCTACTACTATCCCGATCTGCCTTGCGCCTATCAGATCACCCAATGGTTCCATCCCATCTGCGTAGACGGCTCTGTGGAGGTCACCACGGCCGCCGGTACCAGAGCCATCGGCATCAAGCAGATTCACATGGAGGAGGATGCGGGAAAGCTCGTCCACGATGAATGGACAGGCACCTCCCTTGTAGACTTCAACCGCACCAGCGTTCCTCTGATTGAGATCGTCAGCCGTCCGGATTTCCGCAGTGCCGATGAGGTGCTGGCCTATTTGGAGAAGCTGAAGGCCATGTTCCGCTTTGCCGGAATCTCCGAATGTGAGGACGGAGCCATGCGCTGCGACGTCAATATTTCCATTCGCCCGGAAGGCTCCACCGAGTTAGGCGTCCGCACAGAGATCAAGAACATGAGCTCTTTGGTTGCCATCGACCGTGCCATCAAATATGAGACCGCACGCCATAAGGATGCTCTGGAGCGCCACACTGAGGCCCTTGTGCAGGAGACTCGCCGCTGGGATGACGTGAAAAACCGCACCTTCTCCATGCGCAATAAGGAAACTGCAGCGGACTACCGCTATTTCCCCGATCCTAACCTGATGCCCATTCTCATCGATGATGAATGGATTTCGCGCATCCGGGAAGCCCTGCCTGCCTCTGCTGAGGAAAAGCGTGCGGAATACACCATGCTCGGCATCTCCGAGAAGGATATTTCCCTTCTCACCTCCGAACGCACTTTATGTGACCTTTTGGATCAAGTCATCGGTCTGGGCGCTGACCCAAAAAGTGCGGTTGCTTGGATCATCACCGAATGCGCCGGTATTCTTCGGAAAAACGGCCAGGTGCTTGGCAGTCTCCACATTGCGCCTCAGAAGTTGGCCCGCATCATCACCCTGGTGGAGACCGGCAGCATCACCAGGGGCGCTGGCAAGAAGGTTCTCGCGGCTGTGCTTGAAAAGGATGTAGACCCAGATCAATACTGCAAGGAGCAGGCCATGGATGCCCAATCTGATGAAGCCATGATTCTCGACGTGGTGCGCAAGGTGATTGAGGAAAATCCCGCCCCTGTCAAGGATTATCTCAGTGGCAAAGTTAAAGCCTTCCAGTCCATCTTCGGCAGCTGTATGCGCCAGCTTCGGGGCAATGGTGACCCTGCGGTTATTAAAGCCCTTTTGGAGCAGGAGCTAGAAAAAAAGAAGTAAAATTTCCAAAGCAATTAGTTGGGCGCGTTGCAGAAAAAGCTGCAACGCCCCCGCAGACTGTCAAAAAAGCCGCTAAAGTCCGGATGACTGAGTCGCAGGGGGAAGAGTGAAGGGGGGCAAGGCCCGCCCTTCGCGTTCAATCAAACCGTTTTTCAAAACTT
>JAZLFG010000086.1:0-36358 GCA_045615685.1 Faecousia sp. | reverse complement strand
ACAGAGAACCGTCCCCTGTGTTAACGGAGCGTCCCCTGTGTTAGAACGTTTGCTTGCATAGAGTATACCTTGCAATCACATTGCGGTCAAGCATTTCTTGATGATTTTGCACGAAATTTGCACCACTACATGTAATTGCTTGTTCTTCTTGTATATCATATACCCGCGATTTTGAAAACGCAAGCAAATACGCATGAAAAAATGAAACAGCGGGGAACACAGGGGAGGACGATTCTCTGTGTCGTGCGACACAGAGAACCGTCCCCTGTGTTCCTAGATGATTTCTTAAATTTCTGAAAAATTTGTCAGTTTGACGTGTTTTTGCCTCTGTTTTATTGACTTCTTGTGTAATATTTCGTATACTTAGTACGCAGAAATTCCGAGCATTGGGAGCGCTAAATTCCATGCGACTGATCTGCAAATGATCATATATCAAAGAGGTGTATCGGTATGAAAAAGAGAATTATGGCATTATTTCTTCTTTCTATTGTTTTTATACTTACACTGACGGACTGTGTATTTGCAGTGCAGTATCAATATGATGCGCTGCACCGTCTGGTGAAGGTAGAATACGACGACGGAAGTAGTGTCAGCTACACGTACGATGGAAACGGAAACATTACGACAACGACCGTCCAGAGAGCAGCGGCGCCCGAATGTGAACATGTGTTTACATATCAGGTGGATCCCATTTATCTGGCTTCTCCTGCCACGGCCACCAGGGCGGCGACGTACTACTACTCCTGTGCGCTGTGCGGGGAAACGGATCGAGCGCATACCTTCTCCTACGGTGAGCCGCTGGAAGCACCGCAGACGCCTGTCGTTGTATCCAAAAGCTGGAGCTGGCACATCGCAGAGAATCCAAGCGCAACACTTACCCTCCTCTGGTCCGATGGCAGCAGCAAGAGTCTCACCGCAGCGATTCATTTAGTCGCATTTACGAATACCGAATTATCTTATGGCGCATCTGTCACTTATGATGGTGTGGAGTATCTCAGCCAAAAGACGGTTCAGAGAGTCTATCAGGTGACATTGCGCAATGGAGTCATTGCCTCCGGCGAGAAAAAGGATGGCTATAGCTTTGGCGATAAAATTATCGTCCAGGCAAAGCCCACGCCCGGTCTTGCATTTGCCGGTTGGTACGTCGGCGATACGCTGGTTAGTACAGCCGAAGTCTATGGCCGCTGTGTGACGGAAGACCTGATCCTGGAAGCAAGGTTTGCAAAGGAGAAGGTAGAAGCTTCTCCGGTGACCAGCATCACAGATACCGCCCGCATCTATGACAGCGCCTCCGGAAAGTATCAGACTGCTTTGGTGCTGGATTGGTCCTTGCCCGCAGGGTGTACGTTGGTACAGGTCGGCATGTATCGCGCCTACGCGCAGAGTCCTATGACCGCAGACGAGATTGCGGAGTTCGGAACAAGGTCTGCACCCACGGCGAAGAGTGCCAATGGCATATACACCTTAAATATTTCGATGGGCAGCGGTAAAAAGGACTATGATCTCTATTATCTCGGCTACGTGACCTACCGCGACGCAAAGGGTCAGGAAAAAACGGTTTATACGGCGGCTGGCTGTAATAAAAAAATCTAAAATACGGCCCCTTTTTCCCGCGTTATAGCCTGTTAGATTTGTTGAAATTTTACTTTCGTTCATTAAGGAGGAAGAGTATGAAAAAGAGAGCAATTTGTATCCTGCTTGTGTTTTGCATGTTGTTGTCTATGGCGCCGACGACCTCTGCCGGAAGCAGCACGATCAATGATGATAAGACCCTGAGCCTCGATGGCAATGCACCTGAGGTATCTTGCGAGCATGAATATACCGAGGTCGTGACGGAGCCGACCTGCACCGAAGATGGTTACACCACCTATACCTGCTCCAAATGCGGGGACAGTTTTATAGCGGATGAAGTGTCTGCATTGGGGCATATTCTGGAGCATCATGAGGCAAAAGAGCCAACCTGTACAGAAATTGGCTGGGATGCCTATGATACCTGTGCAAGACTTGGCCAAATGGACGGTTTTACAACACGCGAGCAACTGGCGATGTGCTTATATCGCATAGCCGGTTGTCCAGAAGTTGATGCAGATGCCGTGTTGGCAGGTTTTTCAGATGCTGATATGATTAATGGATATGCAGTGAATGCTGTCGCTTGGGTCTTACAAGAGAGATTAATATCCGAAATATACGTATCGGGTAACAATAAGTATAGCCCGAATACTCATATCACACGTGGACAGCTTGCAGCAGCTCTGTACCGTATGGCCAGTGAGCCCATTGTTGAGCTCTGGTATGTCTTCAAGGATGTAGCCGATGACGTTTACTATTTCGATGCTGTTGAATGGGCTGTTGAATTTGACATTATTCAGAGCGATGAGCAAGGTTATTTTCGCCCAAACGACGAGGTCACTTGTGAAGAATTTAAGACAGCGATGTCTTCCTATTCGAGTGATGCCGATATTACGCAGTTACCCTGCTGTGACTTTACAACATATGTCGAAAAAGAGGCATTAGGCCACGAATATGTAGATGGTATATGCATCCGTTGTGGAAGGTCAGAGTTTCCGGAGCTACCTCTGAATACACAGGTTGATGTCAACATTTCTGAGAATGAACAATATTGTTACTTCCGCTTTACGCCGGAAATTACCGACTGCTATCAAATCTTCTCCACGGGCAGTTACGATACCTACGGCTATCTGTACGATGAAGATCATAACCTGCTTGCCAGCAATGACGATGGTAGCGAAGGCACTAATTTCTCAATCAATATTAGACTGATCGGGGGGAAGACCTACTATATTGGTATACGTATGTACAACGGCAGTGTAACTGGCTCCTTTCATGTAATGTGCTCGCTCCAACACAGCTATGTTGATGGTGTCTGTACTCTTTGCGGAGACGATCCCTCCACCCCGCTTACAGTAGATACCGAGGCAGACGCATATGTTTCAAATGGAGCGTATCAGTATTTCCGCTTTACGCCGGAGATTACCGACTACTATCGAATCTTCTCCACGGGCAGCTACGACACCTACGGCTATCTGTACGATGAAGATCACAATCTGCTTGCCAGCAATGACGATGGCGGTGAAAGTTTGAATTTCTCCATCGGTATGGAACTGACCGCAGGAAAGACCTACTACATTAGTGCCTGTATGTACAGCAGCAGTATAAGTGGCACCTTCCGTGTGATGTGCTCATTCCAGCACAGCTACGAACCTGAAACGATTACAGAGGAGCTCTGTGCATCGGGCGGTGACCTACGCTATACATGTACATATTGCGGTGACAGCTATATCGGGAGCATTTCGGGCGGACACAGATATGTTGGCGGCGTCTGCACACGCTGTGACAAAGAATTGTGTGTAGGCGGCAGCTTTGAAAATGGCCTGACATGGGCTATCCATAAGGACACCTTGACAATCTCGGGGAATGGAGAGCTGCCAGACTGGGACGATGGAGAAGCGCCTTGGGCGATCTATGCAGAAAACATTTCTTCGGTAACGATCGAAGACGGTGTGACACACATTGGCGGTTGGGCTTTTTATGGCTTTTACAACTTGACAAATGTAACAATTGCTGACAGCGTAACGAGCATCGGAAACGGCGTGTTTTATTACTGTACTAACCTGACAAGTATTACACTGCCGGACGGCGTGACGAGCATCGGAGATTTAGCATTTTATTGCTGTATCAGTCTGACGGGCATTACGCTGCCGGACAATGTGACTAGCATTGGAGATTATGCGTTCTATGAATGCTACGACTTGACGAGCATCACGATTCCGGATAGCGTGACAAACATCGGAAATTATGCGTTCTATAGCTGCGACAGCCTGACGAGCATCACAATTCCGGATAGCGTGACAAACATTGGAAATTATGCGTTCTATAGCTGCGACAGCCTGACGAGCATCACGATTCCGGACAGCGTGACGAGAATTGGGCATTATGCGTTCTGCAGCTGCACCAGTTTGACGAGCATCACAATCCAGGATGGCGTGGTAAGCATTGGAAATTATGCGTTCTATAACTGCTCCAAGCTGACAAGCATCACGATTCCGGATAGCGTGACGAGCATCGGGGATTCTGCGTTCTCTAGTTGCACTGGTTTGACGAGCATCACGATTCCGGACAGCGTGAAGAGCATCGGATATGCTGCGTTCTATGACTGCACCAGTTTGACGAGCATCACGATCCCGGATAGCGTGACAAGTATCGAAAGTAATACATTTGACGGAATACCCTCGAATGCTGTATTTTATGTATACCATGATTCTTATGGCGAGCAATATGTAAAGAGGAATAATTATAAATATGAATACATATTTGAAGGCAACATACAAATTGACGTAAAAACGCCGCTTGGAAACAGCATAGATGAAGGCTATACTGTCCGCTGGTATACGGGAGACAACGAACTGATCTGCGAAGGCAATCTATGTGAGGATGTCGATCCCGAGGGCACGTATCAATATGAGATTATTTTCGATGATGATTGGGGTTCTACATATAAGAATTCGGGCATCAAAACAATTACATTAACGGCGGCATTATTTGAGAATAGTCGTTATTATACGATTGAATATGTCCCAGAGGTAATCATAGATACCGTTCCGCCTACGGCGCCGCAGGTCAAGATTGATTCCCGCACGGGGTCATCTGTGACATTAAGCTGGACGGAAGCTTTTGACAAAGTAGGTGTAGCAGGCTACGAGATTTACTGCAATGGCGAGCTGCTCGACACGGTGGATGGCAGTGTCACTACGTATCAACACAATGCGCTGAAATTAGGCGTTGGGTATTCGTATAAGCTTCGCGCCTTTGATTCGGCGGGCAACTATTCCGATTTCAGCAATACGGATACCGGCTATGTGGTTATGCCGTCCATTACAGCGATAACGCCTTCCCATAACAGCAGAATTGGCGGCAAACATGCTACGATCACAGTCCGCTTTAAGGATAGCGGAAATAGCCAGAATAACCGGGTCAAGCTTGAATATTCTGCGGATCAGTATCATTGGAAAAACATGTCGGACGAGGAGCTGCAGCAGCGCAAAAATACCCCCGCTGAGCTTTATGTATCACACGACTGGGATTTAGCCGATGTGACAAGCGGATTATACTATGTTCGTGTAACCCTAACGGATGCCGACGGGAATACCTGTGAACAGGTTGTCCAGTATACCGTAGACCGAACACCACCCGAGATGCCGGATGCTTTTTCTGCCGCTTCCTTTAGCGGAACCGCGCTATTGACATGGGAGATATCCAAAAGCGCAGACTGTACATATTATACGATTTATAAATCCCTTGACGGGGTTACCTACACAGAGCTTGCAACCTTATCGGGAAGAAATGAGGTGCAATACGAGGATAAGGCCGTTCAGCCGGGTCTGGACTATTATTATAAAATCTCAGCATCCGATGCCTTCCGTCAGGAGAGCCAAATGAGCGAGGCAGCGCAGGTTACCGTAGCAAACGATACAACGCCCCCGACCATTAGCAGCTTCTCCCCAAACAGCTCAAAAATTGGTGCAAGCGCTACAATCACAGTAACCGCAAAGGACAATATCGGCGTCGAACGCATTCGGCTATCTTACCGCATTTCCGGCACAGAGGAATGGACAGAAATCGGTTCAGAAGCGGTGGATTCCAATGGTTCCGCCTCATTTGAATGGAATGGTGCACAATATGACGGCGAATCCATTTTCTTCCGGGCTGTAGCGACTGACACAAGCGGAAACGAAAGTGAAGCAACGGCAAAAAGCTACCAGATCGACACGACTGGCATCCGCAAGATTACGGGCGTAAGATGCTCCAGCGGTATCACATACGTTTCTCTCATGTGGGATGATGTAGGGGAATCCGATTTTGCCTATTTCCAGGTGGAACAGCTCTCTGAGAACGGGTTTAACAGCGTTGGTACCGTGCGCGACACCCTTGGAATGCACGTTAAGAATCTTGCCCCGGAAACCGAATATGTGTTCAGAGTTGTCGGATATGACGATCTTGGCAACAGAGGTACCCCGTCCGATGAAGTCAGGGCTTACACATCAAGCGATACATCCGAGCCAACCATCACTGCCTTTACGCCGTATCCGAGCAGCTTCAATTCTGTCATTAACCTGTCTGTGACCGCAAGCGATAATATCGGCTTATCCAATCTGTATTTGAATTATTCGCAGGATAAATTAAGCTGGACAGAGCTTGCAAGCTTTTCCGCAAGCGGCACAAAACAAAGCTTCAACTATCGTTTCTCCCTGGATGAGCTTCCGGAGGGGAAAGTATATGTACAAGCGATTGCAGTGGACGTAAATGGAAACCGCAGCAGCAACAATGCGATTTGCGAGTACAATGTAGACCGTACCGCACCGGATAGAGTTACAAGCCTTGAAACGGCAAGCCTGGATGGCTGCATTGGCCTGATTTGGACAAAGGAAGAGGAGGATGATACCGCCTACTATATCATTTATCGCGCCGAAAACGGTTCGGATATGCAGGTGATTCAATCCAATTGCAGAACAATTAACTACTACGATACCACAGCACAGGCCGGTATAGAATACTCCTATCAGATTGCCGCAGTTGACATTGCCGGAAATGTCGGGGAAACTTCCAATGTTGTCACGGCAGTATGTGCCGAAGATACCTCTGCCCCGGAAATTAAAGGTATGTCGCCCGAAAACGGTGAAACGGTTGGAGCGAACCCAACAATTCAAGTGCTTGCCATGGATAATTATAAGCTTGACAGCATTACACTTGAATACAAAAAGGCAGACAGCAACGACATTTGGGTGCAAATTGGGACGCTCAACACAACGGAACGGGGGAAGCTTGCGGAATTTAAATGGAATACGGCCGGGCTTGAAGACGGCGAATATTCCTTCAAGGCGGTTGCAGTGGATTCGATTGGCCTGGTCAGCGAGCTTTATACGGTCAACTGTACGCTCGATTCGACAGCACCAGCCGCGCCGGTGGTTTCGCTGACGCAAAAGAACTGGCAGATTGATTTAACGTGGGAAAAGGATCATTCGGAAGATTTTGATCACTATGAAATATACAGAAAATCTGCATATGACAGCAGCTTTAAGCTGATTCATATGCTCGATACCGCATCCTATGAGGACACCTCTGTAGAACCAAATGTGACCTACATTTACAAAGTTGCCGCGTATGATAAGGTGGGCAATTCGACTGAAAGCAGTGTTGTATCCGGCTATGCGTATGACCTGGATGTGATCAAGCCTACGGCACATACATCCTCCAGTTATTCAAGTATATCCGGGAAAGAGTTTTATCTGGATGCAACGCAATCCACGGATAATGTAAAAATCACAGAGTATCGTTGGGATATGGGAAACGGCGATGTGATTTACGGTGTACAGCCGACCTACACCTACGAAAATGAGGGCAACTATCATATTGTGCTGACCGTCACCGATGCCCAGGGGAATGAAGATAAGATCAGCTCAAATGTTTCTGTATCTGCATATCACACATCCGGTACAGTGAATGTTTTGGTTACGGATAATTATGATAACCCGCTGAGGTATTCTTATGTATACTTCTATGCGACAGGCAAAACGTATACCACAAACGCGAATGGCATTGTTTCTGTTTCTCTCCCGGCAGGCGAATATCAGGTTGCAGTCTATAAGGATGAATACATCCCGGTGGAGGAAACGGTAACTGTAGCGGCACTTTCCACAAAGACCCAGAAAATCAAATTAACGAGCGGCGAGCTCATTACAGGCAACATTGAAGTTCACAGGATGAGTCTTGAGGAAATGATCGTCGCAGGAATTGATCTCAATTCACCGATCAATTACAATTCGTATTCCTATAGCCTTGAATTAAAATTTGCAGAAGAGCCTATCCCGACAAAGGTGGATTATTATGTCATCGGTGGAGGTGCAGGCGGATCCAAATGGAATTGGCATGGCGCAGGTGGCAGCGGCGGCAGCGGCGGCAGCGGCGGCAGCGGTAGTGGTTCAAGAGCGAAAATCAAAAAAGATAATACTGAGATTGAGATAGAAGCAATTGAAGTAAATGAAATGACGCTGTTTGTGACGGACAGAATTACCTGGCTAAAGGATATGTATGCCGTGACACTAAATGTCTATCTCAATGCACCGAGCAGCTGCTATCTTGACAATGTCAACGCCACGATAAATTACCCGATGGGTGTTTCGCTGGCAGCAATGTCACCGACAGCGGGAAGTAGAGCGAATTCTCTCACACAATCACTCCCGCCGATTCAGGGCGGCACCTCCGCGAGCGCATCGTGGTATTTAAAAGGAGACAAATCAGGAACCTATGATGTCAGCGCAACACTGCGTGGCGCTCTCATGCCGTTTAATGTCCCGGTATCTGCAAGATTTGAAACGGAAACTGCATTTACGGTTCCGCCGATTGGAGAGGGAATCCACATTTATTTGTCCCCTGAAAATGCCGCATACCCAGGGGAAACGTATTATGTTTATTTCGAACTAAAAAATGAATCGTCTTCGCCCATATATAATTTGAAAGTCAACGGCATTGGAGATTATGTTGTGCCGGAGCAAAAGACCTATATTGGTACAAAGGACGATAAAACAGGCAAAGTAACCTATGAAGTCGTGTCCAATGGTGTCAGCACATATTCCATTGCCAATTCAAGCCAGTGCAGCAAAATACCGATCTTATATAATGGCTACAGCTATGAGGTAGGCTGCCTAATGCCGGGCGATTCGATTTACGGAACGTATTCTCTCGGCGTGAAAGCGACAGAGGAAGAAAATGACTATTGGAAGCTGATTGAGGCAACGGTTAAAACGCTTAGTGATAAAAACAGCGGTGTCACAGTATCGGTCAATTCGGTTAGCTCACATATTGACAAGTTTATTTACAAACAGGTTATTATTGACATGAGCTGGGTAGACCCGGTAGACATTTCAACCGGTGGATTCAAAGAGAATGTGGAAGGGTTATCCGCCAAGGGTGCGACAACGCTTGCGGTAGATTTTGACTACAACTCTCTGAATGCGGACGCAGTCGGAGAAATGGGCAATGGCTGGACACATACGCTTGAAAAGTATATTACGGAAGATAACGGTGTCATCAAGTATTACACAAGCCCGGCGGTAAGCTATCCGTTCATCACGAAAAAAGCAATCAACAGAACCGTTGACGGGATCATTGTCAATGATCGCATTATTGTCAGCGGAACGGATGAAAAAGAGCGCGTCGAGTACGGCTGTCTCACACAGGGGCTGGATCGATATACCATCTATAAGGAAATAGACGGTACCTATACGCTGATTACCCCGGATGAGGGTACCTACTATTTCGGAACAGACGGAAAGCTTGTAAAATATGTGGATATCAATCAGCGTGTATTCCACATTCGCCGGAGTGAAAATAAGCTGGTATACGAGGAGGAAGCAACCGGTCAAGCACTAACGCTCAATTATCAGAATGGGAAGCTGACTTCTGTAGAAGACAAGACCGGAAGAAGTGTACTTCTCGGTTATACGGACGGCTGCCTTACCTCCATTACAAATGCCATAGGAGAAACGGAACGCTATGCTTATGACGCAAACGGCAGAATTATAAGCGTAACAAATGCCAATGGCGTCACCTATGTGACAAATACGTATGATGAAAAAGGCAGAGTGTTAACCCAGGATGATGCAGACCCGCAAAGCCCGCCGACCTATTTTGAATACACCGAAAATACAGAAAAGGGCATTGTCACAACAAAAATCAAGGATCGTTTGGGCAATGACAGAACAGTAGTATCCGACCTTCGCGGCTCGGTTATGAGCATCCAGGATCCAAACGGCGGCTCTACCACATACAGCTACAATAAGAAAGGCGAGGTCATTTCCGAGCGTGACGGTCTTGGCTATGCTGTCGCATATGAACGCGATCAAAATGGTTATATCACAAAGCTAACCAGCGGAAGCGGAATCAGAACGTATACCACCTATGATAAGAATGGGAATATCCTATCGCTCACCAATGAAGATGGATCAACAGCCAAGTATGAATACAATGACAGGAACCTTTTGACCAAGGAAACAAAGGTATCCGGCGAGGTTACGACTTATACCTACAATGACAATGGCCAGCTTTTGACAAAAACGGTACAGGGAAAGGGTACAGAAAAGTTTGAATATACCGATGGCTATTTGACAAAGCATACCGATTATCTTGGCAACGAAGATTTCTCATCTTATGACAGCAGAGGGAATGTGATCTCTAAAACAGATGCAGAGGGCACAACCTCCTACTATGAATATGATGATCTCAATCGCCTTGTCAAGGCCACAAATGCTTTGGGAGATGAAACGCAGTATCAGTATGACTGCTATGGAAATCAGACTGAGCTCATTGACGCAAACGGAAACAGCTCAAGGTTTGTATATGATGCAGAGGGACAGTTGATTTCCGCCATTGAGCCTGACGGAAGTACAACGCAGTATGAATATGATTACGAGGGCAGACTCACAAAGCAGACCAACCCCAATCAATCCACGGTGCTTCATACATATGACGCAGGCGGAAATGAACTGACGACCACAACAGAGGATGGCCGGACTTATACCTATCAATACGACGCGTTAGGTCAGGTAATCAGCGAGACGGATGCAAATGGAGCCACAACCAAGCATTCGTATAACCCGGACGGGAAGGAGGTAAAAACGACCTACGCAGATGGCAGCATTGCCACATATGCCTATAACCATTTAGGGAAGATTTCTTCTGTCACAAATTCTCTCGGATATTCTATTACATATGGTTATGACAAATCCGGCAATCTGATATCCGAAAAGGATGCTTTGGGCAACGAAGCAAAATATACCTATGATGTGCATGGCCAAATGCTTACCTCCACCGATCCGAACGGGAATGTGACCTCGTTTGAATATGACGCGAACGGGAATTGCGTGAAAAAGACAAATCCGATCGGACAGGTGACCCGTTATCGGTATGATAAGGTCAACCGGCTGACGGATGTGATTCTTGAAACGAAGGCCGGAGAAGAAATCAAGGTATCCTATGTCTATGATGCAGTAGGCCGTGTTGCCCAGTACATTGATGAAAACGGCACCGCATTCAAGATGGATTATGATGCCTTCGGAAATGTAACGGCTGCATATGACGCGGACGGCAATCAGATTGCGCAAACAGAGTACGATGAAGTGTTAAATCCCGTAGCTGTTGTAGATGCGCTGGGCAATAAAACGGAATACGAATACGATGCGCAGGGCAATCTGACAAGCGTAAAAGAAGCCGGTATACAGTATCAGTATACCTATGACAGTGCCAGCAGGCTCACAAAGGCAGTTGACCCTGAGAACGGTGTCAGTGAGTATACCTACAATGCGCAGGGACTTATTGCAAGCCTGAAGGATCCCAACGGAGGCACTACCTCCTACGAGTATGACAACATGGGCCAGCTTGTGAAGGAGGTTACCCCGCTTGCACACGAACAGACCTACTGTTATAATGTATTGGGGCAGCTTACCGAATCCACGAACGCACGGGGACAGAAAACGACCTATACCTACGATAAAGCAGGCCGTCTGTTAAGCTTTACCGATGCGCTAGGTACTGTAGCTTATACCTACGATGCCAACAGCAACCCGCTTACCGTAACGGATTCCAGCGGTACGATCACAAGAACCTATGATGCGCTCAACCGCGTAACAACCTATACCGATGCGAAGGGCAATACCGTATCGTATGAATATGACGATTTAAGCAATGTTTCTGCCATCACCTATCCCAACGGGAATAAGGTAACGTATGACTATTATGCCACGGGCAATCTGAAAACCGTAACCGATTGGGAAAACCGTGTCACATCCTACGAGTATGATAAAAATGGCAACCTGATTCAGACAGTCCGTCCCGACCAGACGATCGAAACGCGCAAATACAATGTCGCCGGCCAGTTGATCGAACAGACGGATAAAAAGGGCAGCACCATTATTAATCAGTATACCTACGAGTATGATGCCAGCGGCAATATCATCAGCCAGACCTCCTATTCCGCCCAGTCTGCAAACGGCTTGACAAGTGCTTCTATGAAGTACGATGCAGAAAACCGTCTGATCGAGTACAATGGCAAAACGGTGGAATATGATGCCGATGGCAATATGACCTACGGCCCGCTTGACGGCGAGATGGCAGTTTTCGAGTATGATTGCAGAAATCGGCTGATTCGGGCAGGTGATACTTCATATGAGTATGATGCGGAAAACAATCGCACGGCGGTCATTACAAAGGAACAGCGCACAGAGTATGTGCTGAATGTCAATGCGGAGCTTTCGCAAATCCTGATTGCAACGACCTACCAGAAGACCTTGCTGGGATATTCCTCAGAGGGTGCCACGACCTATTATGTGTATGGCAACGGCCTGATTGCGCAGGAAAACGAAGCGCAGGGCTATTTGACCTATCATTATAATCAGCTTGGAAGCACAACCGCGGTAACGAAGGAAGACGGCACCATATACGCAGCATTTTCTTATGGCGCATATGGAGAGCTGCTTTCGGAGGACACCAAGGGGATTCTATTCCTGTTCAACGGTATGTACGGCGTTGTCACAGACGACAATGGCCTGTACCATATGCGCGCAAGGTATTATAATCCCGAAATCAAGCGCTTTGTAAACCGCGACATCCTCACCGGCAGCATAACCGATAGCACAACCCTCAATCGCTATGCTTACGTGCAGGGAAATCCCGTCAACCTGATCGACCCCTTCGGCCTGTGCGCAACCTCTTTCGGCCATACAGTACTGGATCTACTTGGAATGATCCCGGGCATTGGCGTTTTTTTTGACGCAATCAATTTTTCTTGGTACTTAGTTGAGGGCGATTGGGTAGGGGCCATCGGAAGTGGATTATCTATGCTGCCTGTTGTAGGTGAAGCCGTTGGCGCATCAAAGCTCACGGTTGCCTATTTGAAGTTCGCAGGAAATGCATTCCAATTTGTTCAGTCAACATACAATGGTTTTAAGTCAGTATTTAGAGCCATAGAAAAATATCGAACAAGTGGCTTTAGTGCAGAAGTAAAAATGGAAATTGATAATGCCTTTTTGAGTTTCTCCATTGCTGGCTTATCTCTGTATGGCATGAGCGAAAGTAGAGCTACTATAAAAGATGCCAAAAAAGAAGCCGCTAAAGCTGCAGAAAGGTTTGCTAGTGAGGGCGGTAAATACTCTTTAAGTAATTATGAAGCACGAAAATGGTATTTAGAACAAGAAGCAAAAATACCAGACATGATTGATTCATCTTTGCCACTTAAGGACCAAGCAAAGCAAGCTTTTGATTTAAGAAATAAATTTAGAACTGAAGCCAGAGAACTGATGGCAGATAGAGCAACGGCTGAAGAATTGTATAGGAATAATCCAAATTGGACTTGGGAACAAATGGTTCAAAAGCAGAAAGATAAAGGATTAGCAGGAGACGATATATATAAAGAAATTATTGCAAGTGCTCAGCGTTCGAGAAAATCTGTAAATAAATTATTAGGATTGGAGTAAGAAATGAAGGTAACATACAAAAAAGTGATAAATGAAAATAAAGATAATAGAGTGGAGTTTTGGATTAATAATTTTGACTATGAAGATGGTAATGATTATTTAGCTAAAATATTCAACAAAGAGTTTGATATGATTGTTGAAGAAAAGAAAGATTATATCTATTTTAGTATAATAAAAATACACATTGATAATGTGTATTATGATATATTATGGCATGAAGATGTGGGAAATGTAATTTATTCTGAAGAACAGGACGAAAACACAATCGAGGGACTTGAAGAAAGACTGAAAAGAGCGTTAGATATTTTGAACGAAAAAATTGAGCATTAATTCATTCCTAGGTTTTCATCTAAGATGATTTATGACAATCATAGACAGCTTCTTAATAATTCGCTGGGGTCTCATCAATACAGACAATATAAGTAATAATGGATAATATAAATGAATCGCAAAATTCTCCTAGCTGATTTTATTCCATTTTTCACATCTACATCATCACTTTCGGATCTCATATCACTGTTCTGATTCATTGTGATTTTCTAAAAGTCAAGTCCTAAATTGTGTGTAAATTCCCTCAGGTAATAATTCTATGGCAATTGTATTCTTGTCGATCATGCGGCGCTACCAGATGATTCAATCGTGCCGAAGGCGGTATCTCCGCATCCTAGGCGAAATCCGTAGGCTATGTATCATGCCACTCCTGCAAAACTATCGTGAGCATTTCTTTCACTCTCCCTAAGGATGGAAGGCAACGCAGCTATAGCAGTAGCGCTGTTGAAATGTGGGAAAACCGGGTATTGGGTTCAAAAATATATCAGTACAGGGCTCTTCTAATAATTCAACGCGAGCCGAGCTGTGATAATTCTTTCGTCAGGCAAAACAAATGCCGTAGGAAATCTTTGCTGGATTTTCGAGAATTTTTGTGAGGTATAGATTTTTTCGCAATTTCAATCCTCAAATTGACCGCCGGGCTGCCGATGGATGTCGGAAGCCGAGATGATATGCAGTTGGCCTTATGTTTTCTTGATGGATTGACAATGACCGCCGATTTTGCCAACGAACGCGATTCGGCACATTGCGGCCTTTTGTCCATCCATGCCATTATGAATACCGCCGCAGCGCCCGAAGCAAGTTTGCTTCGGGCGTTTTTGCGTCTATCGGGCGGCTACATTGCCGCAGCCCTCCTTCGATTTCTGAATTTACTCTCACAAAATTTGGGCAGAAACTATATTGAAGTCGGAAGGCTGATGAAAAAATTTTTCTCGTCTCGCGACATCAGCAAGAGGATCAAGGGAACCGATGAAAAGCCTTCGCTCGGCAAAAGAAAAAGCAGAGAGCGAAAAAACCTCTCTGCTACGCATTTTCAGCTTGACCTTGCTTTTTCACATAAAAAGCGAGTGTTCTTACAGCATCTTTCAAATGCTGTAAGAACACTCGGCATGGTGCGCGAGGCGGGACTTGAACCCGCACGTGCGTAATGCACACTAGAACCTGAATCTAGCGAGTCTGCCAATTCCACCACTCGCGCATGTGCAATCCTGCGTTTTCCGCGTAGTTATACTATCACAAGGCAGCAGAATTGTCAACAGTTTTTTTCCTTTTTTGTGCCCTACATGCCGGAATGATAGGCCCCCTCTGGCTTGAATTGGCAGGTATCGAACAGCGCAGCTACCGCCATTTCATAGGCGGGAAGACTGTCGGCCTTGCGGACTTGCTTGAGTGCCTTTTCCGGTGCATCGAACATGCATGACCAAAAGGCCCAAAGCTCCCACATCCGGAAGAGCGTGGGCTTTCGCCCCGGCAGTTCATCCCGATAGCGCTCGTAGAGCACCTCGTGTAGCTCGCGGAACTGATCGAGACGAATCCAGGCGCCGGTTTTGAGATAGCCGAGAAGGCCGGGGTTTGCAATGGCACCTCGGCCCAGCATCAGGGCGTTCAGGTTTGGGTACGCCTTTGTGAGTACTGCCACATCCTCCGGGGCAAAGAGATCGCCATTGTAGCACACCGGCGCACGGCTAAGCTGCATTGCTTTGGAAAAGGTTGCCATTCGAATTGCGCCGCGATACTGATCGGTCTGAAGCCTCGGGTGGACGATCAGCTCGCAAATGGGATAGCGATTGAAAAGCTCCAAAAGCGGGCCGAATTCCTCCTCTTGCGAAAGTCCCAGCCGGGTCTTGACCGACACCGCAATGGGAGCGTGCGTAAAGATTTCATCCAGCATGGCCTCCAATTGCTCGGGAATGCCCAATAGGCCGCTGCCCTTTTTCTTTTTCACGACGGTGCCGGAGGGGCAGCCCAGGTTCAGGTTGACCTCCCGGTAGCCAAGGTCTGCCAAACAATTGGCCGCCCAGAGGAACAGCTCTGCGTCGTTGGTCAAAAGCTGCGGCACCACGTTCAGCCCCTGATTTCGCTCGGGGGCAAGCTCCTTCCACTGGCGGGCCGTAAGCAGTCGATCCTTGGTGGGTGAGAGGAAGGGGGTATAGTAGCGGTCGAAGGGGGCAAACAGTCGGTGGACGGTGCTTCGATACACAGCGTCGGTGACGCCCTCCATAGGCGCAAGAGAGTAACGCATATCAGAGCTCCCGCTTCATCTGCCGAAGGTAGAAGGCCTTATCATCCACCGCCCGCATGGTGGCCAGGATGCCGTCCAGGTGGTCATACTCATGCTGTACAAGCTCCGACCAGTCGCCCTCCAGTGCCATTTCCTGTGGCTCCCAGGCGGCGTCCAAATACCGGAGCGTTGCTCTGCGGTGGCGGCTGACCCGCACCAGAAGGCCGGGGAAGGACATGCAGTCGTCCAGTAACGTAACATATTCCTCATCCGGGAAGGTAAGTGTGGGATTGATGAGCACGTAAGGCTTACCCATGTGGAGGTAAATCAGGCGTTTTTGCAGCCCGATTTGGGGCGCGGCAATGGCCCGGCCCGCACCGTAGCGGCGGCGGTAGTCCATCAGGGTATCGTGCAGGTTTTCCACCCAACCGGGCAGCTCCGAGAGCTCTTCCCGGATGACAGGGGCGCTGATTTCATACAGGGCTGGATCCCCGAGATTTAATATTTCGCAGATCATGGGCTGCTCCTTTCTGAATTCCTGGTTCCATTGTTTTTTTGATTATACAGGAAAAAAGGGAGTATTTGCAACCATGCGCTAAAAATTTTTTGGTTTTGACTTTTTGGGTGAGAATTTGTACAATGAAAAAAACGGGGGGAGGGGCGAACTGTGGCACACATTCCTGCCTTGCCGGAAGGGTTTGTCCGGCGGCTGCTCGACTGGTATCCCAAAAATGCGCGGGAGCTTCCCTGGCGGCAGGATCGGGAGCCATATCACATCTGGCTGTCGGAGATTATGCTGCAGCAGACGCGGGTAGAGGCCGTCAAGCGCTACTATATCCGCTTTCTTACGCGCTGTCCCACGCTTGCCAGCCTGGCGGAGGCTCCGCCGGATGTGGTGCATAAGCTCTGGGAGGGCCTTGGCTATTATTCCCGGGTGCGGAATTTGCAGGCGGCGGCGGTGCAGATCATGGAGAAATATGGCGGCGTATTTCCAAGAAAGTATGAACAGGTGCTTGCCCTTCCCGGGATTGGAGCCTATACCGCCGGGGCAATTTGCTCGATTGCCTTCGAGCAGCCCACTCCTGCGGTGGATGGCAATGTGCTCCGGGTGCTCTCCCGCCTTCTAGCCTGGGACGCCCCCATCACCCGGGAGGCGACGAAGAAGGAGGCAGCCTTGGCGCTTGCGGCCGTCTATCCACCCCAGGCGGGAATGTTCACTCAGAGTCTTATGGAATTGGGCGCGACGGTGTGCCTGCCCACGGGTGCGCCGAGCTGTCCGGCGTGTCCCCTACAGTCTCTGTGCCGGGCCTGTGCGGAGGGGACATGGCAGCGCTTCCCGGTGCGGGAGAGTCGAAAGCCGAGGCGGATAGAGGCGCACACCGTGCTGGTTCTGCGCTGCGGGGATCAGGAGGCTGTGCGCAAGCGGCCAAAGAACGGCCTGTTGGCAGGCCTCTGGGAATATCCGAACGTGGCAGGCACGCTGGATGCGCGGCAGGCGCTTGAAACGGCTGCGCAGTTGGACTGTGAACCTACGGGGCTTTTGATGCAGCTTGACCGAACGCACATCTTCACCCATGTGCAGTGGAATCTGCGGTGCTACTATATCGCGTGCGGGAAGATGCCGCCGGAATTTACCTGGGTGACCAAGAAGCAGCTGCGGGAGGAAATTGCCCTTCCCACAGCCTTTCGAATGTTTTTACTGGATGAATAGAGGAATCCCCCTGGACTATGTCAGTCCAGGGGGGATTCAGACTGTCAAAAAAGTTACTGAGGTTTGGATGACTGAGCCGCAGGGGGAAGAGTGAAGGGGGGCAAGGCCCGCCCTTCGCGTTCAATCAAACCGTTTTTCAAATCTTCTTCGAAGTTTTGCAAAACGCCTCAGCGTGTCAAAAAGACTTTTTTGACACGCTGAATCCCCCTGGACTATGTCAGTCCGGGGGGATTGTGGCTTTGGGGGCAAAATGCTGCAGGAATGGGAAATACAGCAGCGGAATCAGGAAGATCAAGAAGGTGAAGCCGATTGCGCCGCTTCCAACGCCAAGTAAGCTCCGGGGCACCGAGGAGGACAGGCACCAGGGCACCATGGATGCGATCAGCAGGAGGGAATTGTCCAAATCCAGCGCCAGCCGTTCCGGGCTGAGGCCCTGATGCTGATAGGGCTTTTCCAGCAGGAGGCTAGCCATAATGGAGGCACTGGACTGAGAACAGAATAACGCGCAGGTGGCAAAGCTGATCACGAGAATGGTCAAGGTGGGGCCAAAGCGCTTTAGCTGCCGCTCCACGAAGCTGTGGAGGGTTTGCAGCACCCCGCCCAGCTCCAGAAGCCCCGCGTAGGTGCCTGCCAGCAGCAAAATTCCGCTCAGATTCAGCATAGAGATCAAGCCGCCGCCATCCCAAAGACCCTCCAGCAGGGCTTGGGGCGCCCGATAACCGGTGACACAAAATTTCAGGAGCGTCCATGCCGACTGCCCCTGCAGCACCATGGCCAGCACGAAGGCAGATAGCGCACTAATCAGGGAGACATAGCGAACCGGCACCTTGATTAGTGGCAGGACGAGCATGAAGAGTAAGGGCAAAAGCAGCCAGGAAGAGAGCTGAAAATCCTGCGCAATTGCCTGGAGGAAGGCACTGTCGGTCTGCTGCAAGGGATAGAACCAGCCAAGTCCGCCGTAGAGGATGGCGCAGATTGCCAGCGGCAGGATGCTGGTGCGGAGCATCCGGCGGACATTGCCGTAGAGCTCCGTGCCGGTAAGGCTGGATACCAGGATGGCAGCGGAGGAGGCGGGGGAGCAGCGGTCGCCGAAGTAGATGCCGGAAAGAATGGCCCCTGCGGCCAAAAGCTCGTTGACGCCACCGCTTCGGGCGATGGTGATCAGGATGATCCCCGCAGAGCCTGCCACGCCCACGCTGGTGCCGAGGGCATAGGAGATGACGCAGGACAGGACGAAGGCCACCAGCAGAAATAGCTGCGGCGTGATGAAGCGCGTGCCGAAATAGACAAAGTAGGCGATCACACCGCTGGCCCGCCACATGGCGGTGAGAATGCTGATAAGCAGCAGCACAGAGATCACGATGAGAGAATTCTTCATACCGCGCAGCATAACTGCCAGAATATCCCGTCCGGGTTTTCGTTTCAGCCGGCAGCCCAGGCAAAAGAGCACAAAGCCCAGACAAAAGGCGGGTAGAATACTGAGGCCCGCCACGAGGCAGCCTACCACTGCCAATAAAAAAACGAGAAAAGAAATCAAAAAAAACAAATTGAAACGCCCCATTTCCCGCAAAAAACGACAAGAAGAATGTGGAAATATTATATGCCCTGGCCAACCGTTTGTAAAGCAAAAAAAGCAGCCGCCCGAAAGCGGCTGCAGTGTGCTCAGGTGTGTTAAGATTGGCCGTAGTAGGCGTTTTTCCCGTGCTTTCGGAGGTAGTGCTTGTCGAGCAGGCATTGCTGCATCTCGCCCTGGCTTGGATTCAGGCGCATGGCGTGCCAGTCCATGAAGGCGACCTCCTCCATGACGACGGCGTTGTGCACCGCGTTCATGGCGTCGGTTCCCCAGGCGAAGGGGCCATGGCTGTAGACCACCACACCGGGTACATCGTCGGCGGATTTCCCTGCAAAGGTCTCAATGATGACCTTACCGGTCTCCTTTTCGTACTCTCCGGTGATTTCTGCCTCGGTCATGGGGCGGGTGCAGGGAATGGGGCCGTAGAAGTAGTCCGCGTGGGTGGTGCCCATGGGCGGGATCGCCATACCGGCCTGCGCAAAGGTGGTTGCCCAGCGGGAGTGGGTGTGGTCGATGCCGCCGATATTCGGGAAGGCCAGATAAAGAGCCACGTGGGTGGGGGTATCGCTGGAGGGCTTCCATTTGCCCTCGACGACCTTACCGTCCAGGTCTACCACGACCATGTCCTCCAGCCCCATGCCCTCGTAGGAAACCCCGGAGGGCTTGATGACCACAAGACCGGTCTCCCGGTCAATGCCGGAGACGTTGCCCCAGGTGAAGGTGACAAGGCCGTATTTCGGCAGCAGGAGGTTGGCCTCCAGCACCTGCTGTTTCAGTTGTTCCAGCATTTACAGCACCTCGATTGCGGCCTTCTCCATGGGAAGGGCGTTCTTGTAGCGGGCGAGGAAGGCGTTGAAGCCGGCAATGTCGTCGTCTTCTGCCATGAGGGTGGAGGACTTGGCGGTGAGGAAGACCTTGCCATCCAGGTAGTCCTCCAGCGTCTCTCCCTCGTCACCCCAGAGCATGAACGCGCAGAGCAGCGCCATGCCGTAGGGGCCGCCTTCTCCCGCAGTCTCCATGACAGAGACCGGTGCGCCGACTGCTGCCGAGAGCATCCGCTGACCCACGTCGGGGGTCTTGAAGAAGCCGCCATGGCCGTAGAGCTTATCTATGGGGATGTTTTCTTCCACTGTTAGAATGTCCAGGCCGATTTTCAGCGTGGCAAGGGCGGAGAGCAGGTGGGTGCGCATGAAGTTGGCGAGGGTAAAGCTGCAGTTGGGGGTTCTGGCGAAGACGGGACGTCCCTCGTCCAAGTCGGTGACGCCTTCGCCGGAGAAGTAATTGAAGCTCAGAAGGCCGCCGCAGTCAGGATCTCCTTCGAGTGCCTTGCGGAACAGGAGGGTAAAGAGCTTGCCCTTATCCTGGGGTGCGCCGATGGCCTCGGCGAACTGAGACAGAAGCTCAACCCAGGCGTTGATATCGGAGGTGCAGTTGTTGCAATGCACCATGGCCACGGGCAAACCGGCAGGGGTGGTTACCATGTCGATCTCGCGGTGTACGCCCAGGGCATGATCTGTGACCAGCATGGCAAAGTCGCTGGTGCCGGCGGAGACGTTGCCGGTGCGCACTCGGACGGAATTGGTGGCAGCCATACCGGTACCGGCGTCGCCCTCGCAGGGGGCCACCGGGATACCGGCCTCCAGCGTGCCGGACGGATCAAGGAAGCGGGCGCCAGCCTCGGTGAGATAGCCGCCGGTTTCACCGGCACACAGCACCTTCGGCAGAATGTCTCTTAGCTTCCAGGGCATACCGGAAATTGCGTCGAACTTCTCGACCATGGCTTCGTCATAGTCCAGCTTTTCGCTGTCGATCGGGAACATGCCGGATGCCTCGCCGACGCCCATCACGTGCTCGCCGGTGAACAGGAAGTGAATATAGCCTGCCAGGGTGGTCAGGCGGGCGATGCTTCCCACATGGGCTTCCCCGTTCAGAATCGCCTGGTACAGGTGGGCAATGCTCCAGCGTTGGGGAATGTTGAAGTTGAAAAGGGTTGACAGCTTTTCAGCGGCCTCGCCGGTGATGGTGTTGCGCCAGGTGCGGAATTCCGCGAGCTGCTTTCCGTCACAGTCGAAGGGCAGGTAGCCATGCATCATAGCTGAGACGCCAATCGCGCCAAGGGTGGTCAGCTCCGTGCCGAATTTCTCCCGGACGTCTCGCTGCAGGTCGGCATAGCAGGCCTGCAAGCCCGTGTGGACGGCCTCCATTGAGTAGGTCCAGATGCCGTCTACCAGCTGGTTTTCCCATTCGTAGCTGCCGCTTGCGATGGGCAGGTGGGCACGGTCAAGCAGAACGGCCTTAATTCTGGTGGAGCCGAGCTCGATACCGAGCACAGTGTCTTTTAGATTCATCAAACCTTCCTCACTTTCATTTTTTTGAGGTGTGTTTCGTATTTTTTCGGAGCAAAACGATGCTCTGGATCACAAGGAAAATGCAGATCATGGCGGCGACGGTGATATTGATCCACCATGACTCGTCCAGACCCAGGGATGACACAATATTTTTAATGGTACTCAGAGACAAAACGCCAAAGAAGGTGCCGATGATATTGCCCACACCGCCGGTCAATAAGGTGCCGCCGATGATGGAGGAGGCGATGGCGTTCATTTCCGCGCCGGCGGCATGGGAGGGAGAGCCGGAGCCGACGTGCATGAAGTAGACGAAGCCGCCAATGCCTGCCAGGATGCTGCACATCAGGTGGGCGAAGAACTTGGTGCGCTTGACATTGATGCCCAGCATATTGGCGCTTTGCATATTGCCGCCCACCGCATAGAAGCTGCGTCCGAGCTTTGTCCAACGGAGGATGACGAACAGCGCAATGACAACCACCAGCGCCACCACCACGCCGATCTCCACATAGGCCGGGACGTAGACCCCCAGCTTGTTGTACGAGCCCATGCCGGGCACATAAAGCCGGGTAGCCTTCAGCGCCTGGAAGCCCTCGTGCTCCACATTGAACTGGGTGGCGTTGACAATGGTGGTCATGCCCTTGGCAAAGAACAGACCTGCCAGCGAGACGATGAATGGCTGAATTTCCAGGTAAGCCACCAGAAAGCCCTGCACAAGCCCGTAGGCCGCGCCGATGCCCAGAGCGATCAGAATAGCGGTGAAGACGCTGCCGTTATGGAAGTCCAGGTGGACAGCGCAGCTCATGCACACGAGGGCGGTGACCATACCGACGGAAATGTCGATGCCGCCCGCGATCATGACGATGCTCATGCCGCACGAGAGGATGATGAGGGCGGCGTTCTCGTTGAGAATGTTGAAGAAGGCCTGGGGCTTGAGGAAGCCGGAGCCAAGGAAAATTACGGCACAGGCGTACATCAGGAAGAACACGGCGATGGTGATGCACAGCAGCAGGTTGGTGTCGGACATGCCGCGAGGCGATTTGAGGCGGCGGTTCTTATCGAGCTTTGTTTTCGTTGTCATACCGGCGCAACCTCCTGTGTGGGTTTTTTGGAAGCCGACCGCTTGCGCAGCTCACCGAGCTTCTCCTTCACGGCGGGGGCGCTCAGCACCACGAGGATGATGACCACCACGGCCTTATAGGCGGGCAGGGCGGTGGACATGACCTTGTATTTGTAGAGCGTGGTGGTGAGGAACTGGATCACATAAGCGCCAAGGATGGAGGAGGGCATGTGGAATTTGCCGCCGCTCAGCGCGTTGCCACCCAGGGCGACCGCCAGGATGGCGTCCATTTCAATGTCCTTGGCGACGACAGAATAGTTGATTGTGGAGATGCGGCTGACCTTGATGAAGCCTGCCACCGCAGCACACAGGCCGAGAATGATGTAGGCAGTGAATTTGATCCCCTGAGGGTTCAGGCCGTTGAGCCGGGAGGACTGGGCATTGATACCGACGGACTGGGTATAGAGTCCCAGGTTGGTAAATTTCAAGACCAGTGCGATGGCAATCATGCAGGCCACCGCGATAAAGACCGGCGTGGGGATGGGAATGCCGGGAATGAAGTTGCCATAATAGCCGAAGGATACATCGCTGATGATGGGCAGCTCGTTATTGTTGATCCAGGCGGCAATGGAGCGACCCGCAGTAAAGAGAATCAGGGTTGCGACCATGGGCTGAATCTTCAGGTATGCGACCAGAGCGCCGTTGAAGGCGCCGAAGAGCATTGCCACCACGCAGCACACCAGGAAGGCCACAATGATGGGTGCCTGGAGGGTGTCGGGGCGGGAGTTGGTGCCGCACAGAACGCGGAGCGCCACGCTACCGGCGATTGCCATAGTGGAGCCCACGCTGATATCCTGGCCGCCGGAGGCGGATGTAACCAGCGTCATACCAATGGTGAGAATGACAAGCTCAGATGCGTTGTCCAAAATGGTAATCAGATAGCCGGAGAAGATTGGATAACCGGTGCTGCTCTGTCCATATTTGATGGCGAAGAAGGAGGGGTCAGCGATTAGGTTGAACAGCACCAGCGCCAAAAGGGCGGCCAGAGGAATAAAAATTTGCTTCCGGACGAGATTTTGCAGGGCGCTGCCGAGCTTTTGGAAGAAGGATTTGTTGGCGGTAAGGGTGGGGGCGCTCATGCGTTGTCACCTCCTGCGATGGTAGTCATGATCTTGTTTTGGGTCAGATCCAGACCCTTGAGCTCGCCGACGACCCGGCGATCCCGCAGGACGATCAGGCGGGAGCAGGTGCGGAGCATTTCGTCGGTCTCGGAGGAGATGAAGGTGATGCTCTTGCCCTGGGCGGCCAGTGCCAGCACCAGCTTCTGAATGTCCACCTTGGTGCCGATGTCAATGCCGCGGGTGGGCTCGTCCAGGATAAGGTACACCGCGTCGGTCAAGAGCCAGCGGGCGAGAATGACCTTCTGCTGATTGCCGCCGGACAGGGACTTGACGGGCGTATCGGAGGAAGCGGTCTTGATATCCAGGAGCTTAATATATTCGTCGGCAAAGGCTTCCGCCTGGGCCCTGGAGAAGGGACGGAAGAAGCCCTTCATGACCTGCAGGGCGAGAATGATATTGTCCCTGACGGACAGGTCGCCGACAATGCCGTCGCGCTTGCGATCCTCGGGCAGATACCCGATGCCAAGCTTCATAGCGTCGATGGGGCGGGCGATCCTGGCTTTTTTTCCGTTCACCAGGACGGTGCCGCCCAGGGTCTTGTCTGCCCCGAAGATGGCGCGGACGCATTCGCTGCGGCCGGAGCCCAGAAGGCCTGTGAAGCCGTTGACTTCTCCTTTATAAGTACGGAAATCAAAGGGCTTGACGCCGGTGGTGCCCTCCAACTGCTGCACCTCCAGAACGGGGACAGCGTTCTTGTCGATGGTGGCGGTATCGCTTTCGTTTTTAATGTCGGAAAGGTCGTCCAGATCCTTGCCCAGCATCTTGGAGACCAACTGCACTCGCGGCAGGTCTTCGATGACGTACTCGCCCACCAGTGTGCCGTCGCGCAGGACGGTGATCCGGTCGCTGACCTCGTAGACCTGATCCAGGAAGTGGGTGACAAAGATGATGCCTACGCCCCGCTCCTTCAGCTCCAGCATGAGCCGGAAGAGCTTTGCGACCTCCTGCTCGTCGAGAGAGGAGGTGGGCTCGTCCAGGATCAGCACCTTGCAGTCCATGTCCACGGCGCGGGCGATTGCCACCATTTGCTGCACCGCAATGGAGCAGCTCGCAAGCTGCTGGGTAGGCTTGGCCGGAATCGCCAGGGATTCCAGGAGCTGCGCTGCCGCCGCGTTCATCCGCTTCCAGTTGGTGCCGATGCCGGAGGTTCTTCCTATATACATATTCTCTGCCACCGTCAGGTTGGGGCAGAGGGTGATTTCCTGATAAACTGTGCTGATGCCCGCCTTCTGGGCATCCTGGGGGGATTTGATGTGGATGGGGCCGTTGTGGCCTGTCAGGTAAATTTCACCGGCATCCTTTCCGTATACGCCGGTCAGGACCTTGATCAGCGTGGATTTACCCGCGCCGTTTTCGCCCATCAGGGCATGAATTTCGCCCGCACGCAGGGTGAAGTCTACCTGCTCCAAGGCTTTTACGCCGGGAAAGTATTTGCATATGCCGCGCATTTCGAGGATTGCGCCCTCTTGCATGGTATTTCGCCTCCCAAAACTTGTGTAGCCGACCGCGGCCGGAGAGAATAAAAAACGCACGCGGTGCGGTATCAATTATACCGTACCGCGTGCTGAAATTCAAGCTTAGATGCCGTAGTTGTTCACTTCGTCCTCGGTGATAGTGGTGGCGTCGAAGCCCTTCTCGTCCATGATCACGACCTTCTGAGCGGGAGCGGTGCCGTTCTGGAGATCCTTGATGATCTTGTCGATGTAGGAAGCCTGGAAGGGGTTGCACTGGCCGTCGTAGTTCCAGTTGCCGGCCTTCAGCTCTTCCAGAGCCCACTTGTTGCAGTCGAAGCCCATGACGATGACGTCCTTGCCGACGCCGTGGGAGATGTTGGCCTTGTCGAGGGCATCCACAGCGCCCTTGGCCATGTCGTCGTTCTCAGCGTAGATGACGTTGAAGGGTTCGCCGGAGTCGATGACGGACTGGACAATCTGCTGGGCATTGTCGGCGTTCCACTCGGCGGTCTGCTGGGTGACAATGTTCCAGTTGGCCTCAGCGGCAACCTTCTCGTCCAGCGCGCCGGAGCGGCCGATCTGGGCGGAGGAGCCCATCACGCCCTGAATGTGGATGATATTGTACTCTTCGAGGCCCTGGGAAGCCAGCCAGTCAACTGCGGTCTGGCCTTCCTTGGCCATGTCGGAGACGATGGAGGCTTCATAGAGGCTGTCGTCGGCGTCGATGGTACGGTCGAAGAGGATGACGCGGATGCCGGCGGCCTGGGCGTCCTGCAGGACGGTGTCCCAGCCGGAGGTACCGGCGGCGGAGATCAGGAGGTAGTCAACCTCGTCCTGAACGAACTTCTGGGCAGCAGCAATCTGCTCTTCGTTCTTCAGGCTGTAGAAGAAGGAGGCCTCGTAGCCGTTCTCAGCGGTGAAGGTGGCCTTCATATCCTTGTCGTTGGCAGTACGGTAGCCGGATTCGTTGGGGTCGTTGTTGATGATGCCGACCTTGATCAGGCCGGAATTGTTCTTGCTGGCGCTGCCGCCGCCACCGCAGGCGCACAGAGCAAAGACCATGGCAAGTGCAAGCAGAAGAGCAATAACTTTTTTCATATACATTCCTCACTTCATTATAGTTTTCGGGTCACATTCTAACCCGCATTCTATAAGACCATGAAAAAAGGGTTCTGTCAATCAGTTTTTGGCAGGAAAATGAAAAATCGTGAAAATAGATAAATTTAAATCATATAAAATGTGAATTAATACAAGGCACTTGCAGGAAAAGGAAGGCACAGCTCTACAGGCATATTGCAATTCGCCCGGGCCGATTTGTTCCGGGGCATAAAAAAGCCACCTCTATAAGCAGAGGTGGCTATGGTGGACGGTAACGGACTCGAACCGCTGACCTCCTGCACGTCAAGCAGATGCTCTACCAGCTGAGCTAACCGTCCAAAGCACGGTCATTATAGCAATCTGAAGCGGGTTTGTCAAGCATTTCGGCAAATTTTTTGCAAAGCTTTTGCTTGCCACGAGAGCAGGGAGATGGTATAATCACACTGCAAGAAAAAGGGCAAAATTCATTCCATGGAGGCACATATGCTGACATATTCTCCGTGCAGGCTCTGCCCGAGGCAGTGCGGCGTGGATCGCGCAGGGGGCGAGCTGGGCTATTGCCGGATGCCGGCGCAGCCTCGGGCTGCCAGAGCGGCTGCCCATTACTGGGAAGAGCCGGTGATTTCCGGCTCCTTTGGCAGCGGGGCGGTGTTCTTTTCCGGCTGCACGTTGGGCTGCTGCTTCTGCCAGAATGCTCCAATCAGCCGGGGCGGCTTTGGGAAGCCCCTCTCCGCGAAGCGGCTGCGAGAGATTTTTGAACGCTTGGTGGACGAAGGCTGCCAAAATATCAATCTCGTCACCCCCACCCAGTTTCTGCCTACAATCGTAGAGGCGCTGGAGCCCAAGCTCCCTGTGCCGGTGGTGTACAATTGCGGCGGCTATGAGCGGGTAGAGACTCTGCGGGCGCTGGAGGGAAGGATTGACATCTATCTGCCCGACTACAAATACTCTGATCCCGCCCTGGCGGCAAAATTGAGTGCAGCGCCGGACTATCCGGAGGTGGCCCGGGCGGCAATTTTGGAGATGCTGCGACAGACGGGCCCTTGCGTGGTCAAAGACGGTGAGCTTCATCGGGGCACGCTGGTGCGGCACCTGGTGCTGCCGGGCTATGTGGACAACTCTCTCGGCGCGGTACAGTGGCTGGCAGAGGAAGCTGCTCCCCGGGGCGCGATGGTGTCGCTCATGGGCCAGTATGTGCCGATGGAGGGTGCGACGCCGCCCTTGAACCGAACGGTTCGTGAGGCGGAATATGCTGCCGTGCTGAGCTGGGCGGAGCTATGCGGATTGCGAAACGGCTTCTTCCAGGAACGCGAGAGCGCCAGCATTGCCTATATTCCGGACTTTTCTTTGCAGGGACTGTAAAAAAAGTGGAAATAAATAAAATATTTATTGACCTTACGGAAAAAATCCGCTATAATACCCTTTGCATGGCTTACGTATTTCCATGCCTTTCCATGACTCGCTACGGCCGTGATCGGCTGTTGAGCATATTATCTACAGGAGGTGTACCAGAATGAAGCGTACCTATCAGCCCAAGAAGCGTCAGAGATCCAAGGTTCATGGTTTCAGAAAGAGAATGGCTACGTCCAACGGCCGCAAAGTGCTTGCCCGTCGCCGTGCCAAGGGCAGAGCAAAGCTCTCTGCTTAAGCCCACCCGGTACCCCACCGCCGAATTGAGATAATTTTAGGGTGAATAGATCCTCTATTCGCCCTATCGTTTTATGTGATGTGCAAGGAGGAAGACGCTTGAGGTTTTCCAAAGCTCTGAAGCTGAACCACGTGTTCCGGCGGCTGTACGCCAAGGGCCACAGTGCGGCCAACCGCTATCTGGTGCTGTACTGCCGCCGCAACGGCAGCCAGGAGAACCGCGTCGGCATCACAGTCAGCAAGAAGCTTGGCAGCGCTGTGGTGCGCAACCGTGCTCGCCGCCGCCTGCACGAGTGCTACCGGCTCAATGAAGCCAGGCTTCGTCCCGGCTACGATGTGGTCATCGTGGCCAGGAGCCGGAGCGTGGACGTGCCCTTTGCCAAGCTGGAGGCTGCCTTCCTGTCTGCCGCGAAGGCCATCGGGCTTTCGATCGAGGAGGAATGAGCTATGAAGCGTGTGCTCCTTGCCCTGATCCGATTCTACCAGAAGGTTATCTCACCGGCCTTCCCCGCTCGCTGTCGCTATACCCCCACCTGCAGCCAGTATGCGCTGGAGGCCATCGAGCGCTATGGTGCAATGCGAGGCGGCTGGCTTGCTTTGCGGCGGTTTTTGCGGTGCCACCCCTTCCACAAGGGAGATTTCTATGACCCCGTACCCTGAGGGGCGGAGTAACCCATTTTTCACACCCACCCAGACAAACAATTTTTGCCGGTCAGCCGGCACACAACGAAGGAGACAATATGTTTTTAGCATTCAGCCTGGCGGACATTATCCGGGTTCCGTTCGCCTACATCCTGGAGTGGCTCTACCATTGGACGGCCAACTACGGTGTGGCCCTCATTCTCTTTTCGCTGGTTGTCAAGCTGCTTCTGCTCTATCCCGGCATCAAGAGCAAAAAGAACATGATGAAAATGTCCCGTATGGCCCCCCAGCAGAAGCTGCTGGAGACAAAATACGGCGACGATAAAGAAGGCTATCAGCGGGCGGTTATGGCCCTGTACAAGGAAGAGGGCGTCTCTCCCGGCGGCGGCTGCCTGTGGTCGCTTTTGCCGCTGCTGATTTTGATCCCGCTATATATGGTTGTTCGTCAGCCCATCGTATATATGCTGCACCTGACCCCGGAGCAGGCTCAGACCATTGTCGATGTAGTGCAGCAGGGCGGCATTGAGCTGGGCAAGCAGGCCTATTACCATCAGATGATTGCCGCCAACTATATTTCCAGGTTCCTGCCTCAAATCCATGAGGCGCTGCCGGAGCTTGCGAATGTCACCCTGGAGCAAATTAACTTCGGCTTCCTGGGCATGGATTTGAGCGCCATTCCGAGCTTTAAGATCTGGGCCTACGAGGCCTATACCTGGGGCAGCATTGGCCTGTTTTTGCTGCCGTTCCTTTCCGCGGGGAGCCAGATGCTCTCTATGTTTATCAACCAAAAGCTAAACGGCTCTGTTGTCAGCAACGAGAAGGGTGAAAAGGATAAATCCGCCGCCGACGCTGCCAATCAGACAACCAAGGGGATGCTCTACATGATGCCCCTGATGTCGCTGTGGATTGGCTTTGTCATGCCTGCTGCCATGTCCGTTTACTGGATCACTCAGGCAGTGTTCACAGCGGTGCAGGACGTTGTGATGACCTCCATCTTCCGCAAGGATTATGATGAAGAGGATGCCAGGAGGCAGCAAATCGCCCTGGAGCGCGCCATGGCCGAGGCGGAGAAGGAGCGCATCCGCGCCCAGCGCCGGGCCGAGAACCCCGATGGCATCACCGAGAACACCAGCAAGAAAAAGCAAAAGCAGAAGCTCAAGAGCGAGTCTGATGCTGCCGCCCGAGAGTACGCGGCGAAGCAACGCGCCGCCATGGGGCTGGAGCCCGAGGAGGAGCTGCCCCTGTCCGGCATTCCCGAGCGCCCCTTCTGCAAAGGTCGCGCCTATCAGCCGGATCGCTATGGCCGCAATACCTACGACGCGGCCGATGAATAATACAAGGAGATATTATGGAAAGAAATTATATCGCAACCGGCAAGACCATTGATCTTGCCATTCAGGCGGCGTTGGAAGCTCTGAAAATGGATCGTGACAGCGTCAGCGTGGAGGTGCTGGAGAACGCGAAATCCGGCTTCCTTGGGATTGGCGCTTCCCCGGCCAAGGTCAAGGTAACCTATGAGGTGCCCGACGAGGTCACAAAGCCTGCGGCAGCCCTGTCCTCCGCCTCCCGCTCCAGGCAGAAGAAGGAAGCACCTGCCCCCCGGGCAGCCAAGGTTGTGGATCTGCCCAAGGCGGCCCCCAAGCCCCAGGCAGCCAAGGCTGCGGAGGCTCCCAAGCCACCCCAGACGACGTCCAAACCCCAGTCAGCCCCTAAGCCACAGACACAACAGTCGGAACGTTCCAATCCTCAGCGAAATGACCGCCGCCGGGACAGCAATAAGAACCCAAATAAGCCCAAGCCGGACGGCTCCAGGATGCCCAAGGCAGATAAGCCCAAGCCCGAAAATAAGCCTCAGTCTGAGAATAAGCCTCAGCCTGAGAAGCAAGCCAAGCCCGAGCCGAAGGAATATCCCATTGCGGAGCCCGGCTCCACAGAGGAGCGGATTGAGCAGTTTATCCTGGGCCTTTTGCAGCACATGGGCTCCGAGGCGGTGCCCCATGCTGTCAAGACAGACGAGGACACCTACCATGTTGAGCTGGTGGGCAAGAACCTGGGAATGCTTATTGGCCGCCGTGGAGACACCCTGGACGCCATCCAGCATCTGACCAACTACACCATCAACCGCGATGCCAATAAGCGCTCCCGCATCAATGTGGACGCGGAGAGCTACCGGGCAAAGCGGGAGGAATCACTGCAGCGCCTGGCCCAGAAGGTGGCAGGGAAGGTTGTCCGCTACCGCCGCAACATCACCCTGGAGCCCATGAACGCCTATGAGCGCCATGTCATCCACGCGGCTCTGCAGGATGTGGAGGGAGTCTCCACCTTCTCCACCGGCACCGAGCCCAACCGCCGGGTGGTGGTATCCTACAACCGCTATAAGAATGCCGACGCACAGAAATAACAATATATAAATAACACTCAGGCGCACTGCGGAATCTACAGTGTGCCTGAAGTCTTTATGAAATGGCATTAAGCTGCTCCACGGGCACCTACCTTGGGATGCACTGCGCGGCATTGGGCCATAGCGCACAAAGCTGTGCTGGAATTTTGTGGAAAATGTAGAATAATACATAAAGCAATTGATTATTTTTGCGAAATATGATCTGTTCTTGCTTTTTCTAAAAAATATGGTATGATAAATACGTCAATTATGATATAAGGAGGCAATCCTATGCCAAAAGCGATCGAGGATCTTCGCAGGACCATCCTGCGGGAGGCAAGGCCGATCCTCCTGGAGCAGGGCTATGAGCAGCTCACGGTCCGAAGTGTCGCCCGGGTGTGTGATGTAGCTGTGGGCACGATATACCGTTATTTTGACTCCAAGGATGACCTTGTGGCTGAAATCGTGGCTGCGGACTGGAAGCTTGCCATGAAGCGAATGCAGCAGCATACCGACTCCATTTGCAGCCCCATTGAAGGTCTTCGTGTCATCACTGCCTGTATCCGCGACTTTATTTCTGTCTATGCCCTCGCATGGATGCAATACCGCATGATCTACCGGGTTTCCACTACCCTGACCAAGCGGCACGAGCAACTGGTGCAGTCCATTTGCTCGATTGTCCATCCCATGATGCTGCGCTTCGACCCGCAATATGATCCCGTTCTGTCGGATTTCCTCTCCAGAACCATTTTAGCCGCAGCCGCTGAGAGCTCGCAGACCTTTGACGAGCTGCTTCCGGTGCTGAAAAGGCTTTGCGAATAGGTTATCAAAAAGGGCTGCCTCCTCCTGCGGGGCAGCCCTTTTTTACAAATATTCCAAAAATCTGATAAAAAATTTGTGGAATAATTTTTTTTCTTATTTTCTGCTATGCTTGAGTTGCGGAGGATTTTTCTATATAATAATACTGCTTTTTATGGATTTTATGCGCCGTTTCGAAAGAAGTGTGATGAAAATGAAACGATTACTATGTGCGTTGTTGTGCATGGCGCTGGTGCTGGGCATTGGCGATATTCGGGGCTATGCTGCCGAGAATCTTAGCAGCTACCTGGTGCAAATGCCGGAACTGACGCTCCTATCTGCCCAAAATTTGGATATCCCTATGACAAGGGTGCGCGATGGGCTGTACCTTGTGGATTCTGCCGCCGACGTGGCCGCTCTGCAGGAAGCCGGTCTGGTGGAATATTTTGAGCCAAACGCGCCCCTGGCTCTGATGGCCAACCAGTGGAACATGGAGGCCATTCATGCCCAGGCCGCCTGGGCGCATCAGGATGCAGAAGGAGAATTTGACCGCAGGGGGGATGCGGTTACCGTTGCCCTCATTGATTCCGGCGTGGAGGCGGATAATTCGGATTTCCGTACCGAATATATTTTGCCCTATCACGATTTGAAGGGAAATAAAAACGGTGTGGACATCTGGCATGGTACCTTTGTAGCCGGTATTCTCGCCGCACAGCTTGACAATGGCATTGGCGTTGACGGCGCGGTGCCGAACGTGAAAATTCTGCCGATCTGTGTAACCAAGGACGGCACCACCGACACCGCCACAGTCATTCGGGCGATTGACTATGCCGTCAAGCAAAAGGTGGATGTCATCAATCTGAGCGTTGGCGGTGGTTTGGCTTCCCCTTCTTTGGAGCGTGCCTGCCAGGATGCCCGAAAGGCCGGCGTGATTTTGGTGGCCGCGGCGGGCAACTACAAGAATGCAGAAGAGCCCAGAAGCGACAGAAACTATATGTATCCTGCTGGCTATCGCTGCGTGGTCAGCGTATCGGGCTGCAAAATGTCCTCAGATGGGCCGGTATTTGACGATCAGTATTCCTATTACAACGATGCAATCGACGTCAGTGCCCCGGGCAGCCAGATCCACTCCCTCTACCTCGGCGGTGGCGTGGCTTCCGCCAGCGGAACCTCCTTTGCGGCGCCGGTTGTGTCCGCCATGGCCGCCATTGCCAAGCAGTGCAATCCCAGAATTGGCATGGATACCTTTTTAGACCTCCTATACGCGACCTCCACCGATCTGGGAGAGACCGGCTACGACTGCTACTACGGCGCGGGCTTCGTGAATATGGAAGCCTTTGTGGGTGCGCTGGAGGAGGCGTATCCCATTGACTACCGTTCCGGAGAGGCGCAGGCGCAATTTTTGGAGGATGTGCCCCGCAGCTATACCATTGCTGATCCGGATTTCCTTCTGCCTGAGCCGGTGCGGGACGGCTATGTTTTCCAGGGGTGGTATGACAATCCGGAGTGGAGGGGGAATCCCATCACGGTGCTGCCCACCGCCAGCATGGGTGCACGCACCTATTATGCCCGCTGGGCGCCTATCCCCAACACTGCCCCGGCGCTTTCCCCGAACGCCCCGACAGAGGGGAACGCCACGCCCGCGTCTTTGGATGGAGGCATTCCGGCGGTTCCCTTTACCGCCGATGTCAGCGGATGGTTCACGGATGCCGAACATGATGCGTTGACCTATCGCCTGGTGGCAGGTCCCGGCGCTTTGAGCGGAGAAATTTATACCTATATTCCCACCGCAGCAGACAGTGGCAAGGAGATTGCCATTCAGCTCCAGGCTGTGGATGGGAAGGGTGCACAGAGCCAGGTACATACGCTCACAGTTCACGTGGCCGAGCTTCCGGCCAGCCAGCCGGTTTTGCAGGGGGACAGCCAGCTCTGGCTGAACCTTTGCAAGCTCCCGGAGGTGATATCCCTTCGACTCTGCGTCTATGACAGTGCAATTGTATCGGTTACGTGCAATGGATCCGATATCCCATGGCATATGGAAGGCGAAGCGCTGCTCCTCTTGCCGCCGGATGCCCTTGGCGAATACGCGCTGACTATTTCCTTCGACCGGGGTGAACCCATCGACTGCCATTGGACGGTAGGCCGGGATTGCCCCAGCAAGGCCTTTGGCGACGTGCCGATAGATGCCTGGTATCACAGCGCGGTGGATTTTGCTGTGGAGCAGGGCCTGATGCAGGGCGTCAGCGCCGACCGCTTTGCGCCGAACAGCGTTTTTACCCGAGCCATGCTGGTCACGGTGCTCTATCGCATGGAGGGAGAACCGGCAGTGAACGACAGCATTCCCTTTACCGACGTAGCAGAAGGAACGTGGTATTCTGACGCGGTAGCCTGGGCTTATGCCAAAGGAATCGTCAATGGACGCACGCCGGACTGCTTTGCCCCCAATGCCCCTCTAACTCGGGAGCAATTGGTGACTATGCTCTTCCGCTATGCTGGAGATGACGGCGTGCGCATAGGGCTTGATCGTTTTCCGGATGCCTCCGCCGTCAGCGGCTATGCGCTTGATGCCATGGACTGGGCCATCGGCCACAGCATCGTGAGCGGCATTGCCAGCGGCGATACGACGACCCTCTCCCCCCGCGCCAGTGCCACCAGAGCTCAGGTCGCTGCAATCCTGATGCGTTTTTTGACAGCCTGACAATGTACAAAATTCTGCTGCATTCGCAGTTGGCCCGGATGCCCTGCCTCATAGGGCCTTTAGGAGGCCGGTGGCCGCATTAAATTCGCAGATGCGCTCGTCGAGCTTGGCTGCCTGGGTGTGGACAGCGTCCCAGACGCGCTCGTCATACCACTGAGCCTCCAGATCCTCTGCTCGCATTCCCTGCTGTTCCACCCAGGTGTAATACTTGAGATTGTGAATTCGCTTGCGCTGCACATAGGTGAGCTCCAGGAGATGATCGGTCTTGAGACCCAGCAGATGCAAGGCGTGATCCTTCGCGGCCTCCATTTGGCTATAGGGGCCGTACTGCTCGTTCAGCTCCTGAATGCGGGAGTGGTACATAGCGGCGGAATCTGTGAGGACGGTGACGACCACATCACGGTCGGTCAGCTCGTAGTATTTTGCCAGCTTGATGCAGCACAGCACGTTGGCAATGCCGGAGATGCCCATCCAGGTGAAGGCTTCTATCTGTTCGCTGTCCAGGCCCAGCTCGTCGTTGAGGTATTTCTGCCCCTCGGCCGTGTTGAATAGGCGCAGCAGGCGCTGGGAGTCCTCGTCGTCGATGGCAATGGCCATGTCGGTGTTTTTGACATGATGCACCCAGGGGATGTGCCTGTCGCCGATGCCTTCAATGCGGTGCGTGCCGAAGCCGTTTTCCAGGATGGTGGGGCACTGGAGAGCTTCGCCGACGGCCAGCTTCATTCGGGGATACCGTTCCTTGAGAAGGTCGCCGGCGGACAGGGTGCCGCCGCTTCCGGAGGTAAAGCAGGCGCCTGCCAATCGCTGGCCGGGCTTCTTGGCTGCTTCGAAGAGGTCTGCCAGGGCAAAGCCTGTGACATTGTAGTGCCAGAGGGGGTTGCCCATCTCGGAGAACTGGTTGAAGATCATCATGGCGGGGTCTTTTTTGAGCTCCCAGGTCTTGTCGAAGATCTCCTTGACGTTAGATTCTCCGCCCGGGGTGGCAATGATTTGCCCTGCGATGGTTTTGAGCCAGTCAAAGCGCTCACGGGACATTTTTTCCGGCAGAATGGCCACGCTGTCGCACGCCAGAAGCTTGGAGTTGAAGGCGCCGCCCCGGCAGAAATTGCCGGTAGAGGGCCATACAGCATGGTGATAGGTGGCGTCGAACTGGCCGGTCACGAGCCGGGGAGCCAGGCAGCCGAAGGCTGCGCCTACCTTATGGCAGCCGGTGGGGAACCATTTGCCCGCCATAGCCAGGATGCGGCAGGGCACGCCAGATAGAGCAGAAGGAATTTCTACATAATTGGGTACGGGCTGATAAAGGCCGCCATAGTCCCTAGCCTCGTTTTTCCATGAGATGCGGAAGAGGTTGACCGGATCTACTTCGCACAGGCCGGTGTGGGTGAGGCGTGCTCTAATTTTTTCCGGGATCTGGTCAGGGTTTTGCATCTGGGCAATGGTGGGGATGATGATATTATGTTCTTTCGCTTTCTGAATGTTATGTGCAAGCCCCGCAGGGTTACAGGTAAAGTCAATCATTTTTGTGATCCTCCGGCTTATATGTATATATCCATTCAATTATATCACACCATATCAACCTTCCACTACCTTGCCGACTTTAGATGTTGCCAGCAGTGTGAAAAAACGATTCTAAAGATGAAGCGGGACTGCCCCGCCAAAAGGGGCAGTCCCGC